>JBBQIQ010000105.1:0-14367 GCA_038325075.1 Bacteroidales bacterium
AATATCAGCCATATTGCCCTGCGCTGTTGACATTGGATTTCCAAAGTCGTCAAATTTTAGGTTCGCTTTAATATTTCCACCATCCAACATGGTCATTGCTCGCCAGGTGTTCCACTCTAACATTAATGGCGTGTCGTAAAGAGACTTGCCAAGTATCTGGTCAAAGATTGTGTTTATTTCCTCAAATTGTTGGTAGTCCTTTATTGCAGAAACTTGTTCTGTAATAATCTGTTCTTTTCTAACCTCTAATCCGTCAGCAAATATGGTTTTGAGTTCAAGTAATGTTGCAGTTGCAGATATTTGAATTTGTGGAAATTCTGCTCTTATTCTTTGTTCAAGCAGTTCCCTTTTGTCTGTTAATAATGTTGGAATTTGAGGATTACCAAGGTATGCAACATAAAATCCCTCATTGTCAATGAAGCAGGGCACTCTATCAGTATTTTGCAAAAAGAAATCAACCTCCTGAATTTTTTCAGGAACAATTGAAATAGATTTACCTAAATGAGAAATGTTTACCAATCCCGTTGCTCTTAAATAACGGAAGCAAGCATCAGCATAGTCACGCATATTGCTTGCTTTTGTGCTAAGAAATTTTGCAACCGAAGCATCATTTGTTTCCCTTATTCGTGTGTTTCCTGAAATTATATCAGCATTATAAATTTCTCTTAGTTCTCTTTCCAAATATTCAGCACGAAATCGCTTGTAGTTTCCTTCATTCTGTGCTTTTGCTATTCTGAACCGGTCAATTTTTTCAACGATTGTATCAAATTCTCTGTAGTCAACTAATTGCAAACCGCAAATCATCAACTCATCAAATTTCAATGAACCAAAGTGTCTGATGAGGCGGAAAAATTCGAGATACGGTTTAACCCAAAATTCAGCAGAATTTTCTGTTGGTTGGTGGTAAGGTGAAGGAACTTGAAACTTGAGCATCTGTCTTAAAAATATTTCCTCTTTTCGTCTTGAGTTTACCAATTCTTCGCCTGCCGGAGTTAGTTGGATTGTAGGCGAAAGAATAACAAAGCCAAGTGCTTTTGGTGCTCGGTTTATTCGGTCTCTTGCGCTAAACGCAGGGTCATTTGCACCCTCACCATTGAAAAAGTTTTCCTCTCTCATTAGCTCCATAAAAGCTCTCTGTGTTTCTGTATTCCATCTTTGTCCAGAGAAGTGAGTTTTCAATAGCCCAATTTCGGGAATCATTTTGGCTGGTGTCCTTGGGGAAGTGGTAACGAAAATTACTTTACTGTCTATTCTTGCCATATCGTATTAAAGTGCTATTTCTTTTTCAAATTCTAATTCCGGGTAATATTTTTTTGCAACATTGCCATAATTTGAAATCAAGATATGGCTTGCCTCTGACTTAAATCTGTTTCTAATATTCACTGCATACGATTTCCCATATTCATCAACAATCATATCTCCATATAATTGTTCAGTCAAAGGAGTTCTGCCAATTACCATAAGGGCTTTGCATTTGAGTTGCTTATATTGGGTTGCTAGTTCAATATGATTTTTTTCACTAAATCCGTCCTTGTGTTCAACATTTCCATAGTCTGAAAAAACACAATCATAGGGTGGGTCTAAAAACATAAAATCATCTTCTTCAGCCATATTAAAAATCCCGGAGTAGTCGAAATTGAAAATCTCTGTGTTAGTAAGTAGCTTGCTGTGTGCTTTTGTAACCAAAGAAGTGTTTAGGTTGGCATATCGTCCGTAAGGCACATTAAACTCGCCTTTAGCATTATGGCGTATCATTCCTGAATACGCTGTCTTGTTAATGAAGAAATAAAGCAAAGCATCAGAATACTTTTTTTGGGTCAAATCATTGAACATATCCCTTATCTGATAGTATAGGGTTTCGTTTTCATCATCTACACGCTTGTCGGGTGTCTTACTCTTTAATTCTTCAAATCTCTTGCGATTTATCGCGTATGGCTTCTCTATTTCGGATAGTTCTGCTTTTAAAGTTTCAAAGTTGTCTCTTACACCTAAATAAAACGATATTAGTTTTGAGTTAATATCGTTTATGATTGCTCTTTGGGGTGCTAAATGGAAGAATAACGCTCCGCCTCCAAAAAATGGCTCAATATATCGCCCACTATATTGCGGAATATGCTTAATCAAATGAGGAATTTCCTTAGATTTTCCTCCTCTGTATTTTACCAGTGGTTTCATATTTTGGCAGTTTTTTGTTTATACTTTGCTATGCTCTCTGCAACCACATTTAAAATTTGTGTTGCTTCTTCCTCTTTAGCAATAATTTCATAAACTTTGTCTGCCGACCACAAACGAAGCAACTCTATTGAGTTAACTTCAAGCAATTCTGCAAGAACTGGCACTTGTTCCCTTTTTGCTCGTCTGTCGCCTTTTTCAATTTTACAATATGTTGCTGTGTCAATTTCCAAAGCAGCGGCTAATTGTCTTTGAGGGATTTGTTTTTCCTCCCTTAGCGTTCTTATTTCATTACCAAAGATTGTTGACATAAATTTGTCTTGACATTATATGGCAAATATAGTTTGTTTTTCTGAAAATTCATCTTTTTTCGACGATTTTTTTTTCAGTGTCTTGTTTTTGATGGTGATGGCTTACTATTGCGTAAAACAGGAATAATTTAAATCCTCTTATTTCACTTGTTATTACCCTTTTACCTTATACATTTGCAGCGAATTTCCAAACGCCTTTTTACTCACCAACCATTTCATTTTGTTACCATGAAAAACGCCCTTCTGCTGATGCTTTCAGTTGTTTTAATAGCCTTTGCAAGCTGCAAAAACAAACAAAAAGCTGAAAAGGATTCCGACAATCCTTTCTTTACTGAGTACACTACCCCTTTCCAGGTGCCGCCTTTCGATAAAATTGACACCACGCATTACCTTCCCGCTTTTGTTGAAGGCATGAAACAACACGATGCTGAAATTGAGGCCATTGTTGCCAACACCGAAGCCGCGACCTTTGAGAATACCATCCTCGCTTTTGATAAATCAGGCAAACTGCTCACAAAGGTAAGCAAGGTATTTTTCAATGTAAATGAAGCCCATACCAATGACCAGATGCAGGAAATAGCGAAAAAAGTATCCCCGCTTCTTTCAGGGCACAACGACAACATTTCTATGAATGCCAAACTGTTCGAGCGTATAAAGAAAGTGTATGAAAAGCGAAATGAATCAGGTTTGGATGCTCAGCAGGTTCGCGCAGTTGAAAAGTACTTCCGCGATTTTGATCGCCAGGGAGCCAACCTGCCAAAAGATCAGCAGGATCAGTTGCGTAAGATTAATGAGCAGCTTTCGATGCTGGCCATTAATTTTGGCGACAACCAACTTGCAGAAACCAATAAAAATTTTCAGTTGGTCATCGAAAACAAAGACGATCTGGATGGTTTGCCTGAAGGTGTGATTTCAGCCGCATCAGAAACAGCCAAAGCCGCCGGTAAAGAAGGAAAATGGATTTTCACCCTATCAAAACCAAGCATGATCCCCTTCCTGCAATATGCCAAAAACAGGGCATTGCGCGAGAAAATCTACAGCGGATATTTTATGCGTGGCAACAACGGTAATGCCAACGACAATAAGAAAGTTGTCGCTGACATGATCAGGCTGCGTGGTGAAAAGGCAAAACTCCTGGGTTATGATAATTATGCCGCTTATGTAATTGATGAAAATATGGCCAAAACAACGGTCAATGTTGACGAATTTCTGAATAAGCTGATGGTTGCAGCCTTGCCGGTTGCGAAGGCAGAACTTATTGAGATGCAGAAGATTGCCGACAAGGAAGGCGCCGGCTTTAAACTCGAATCGTGGGACTGGTGGTTTTATGCTGAAAAACTCCGCAAACAGAAATATGATCTGGATGAAAACGAGTTGAAACCATATTTCAGCCTCGACAATGTCAGGGAAGGAATGTTTGCAGTAGCCAACAAACTCTATGGCATCACTTTTACAAAAGTTACCGATTTACCTGTTTATCAGAAAGATGTCGAAACCTTTGAAGTGAAAGAGGCCGATGGTTCACACCTGGGTATCCTTTACCTGGATTATTACCCTCGTGAATCAAAGGGTGGTGGTGCCTGGTGCACCGATTTTCAGTCTTCAGGATGGGAAAATGGCAAAAAGGTTGACCCTGTCATTTCCATTGTCTGTAATTTTACCCCACCAACGGGTGATGTTCCGGCGCTGCTTAACTGGGATGAAACCACTACCCTTTTCCACGAATTCGGTCACGGTCTGCATGGCTTGTTCACCACCGGAAAATATACCCGGACAGCGGGCAATGTTCCTCAGGATTATGTTGAGTTGCCATCACAGGTCATGGAAAACTGGGCCGGTGAACCCGAAGTTTTGCGCATGTATGCCAGGCATTACAAAACCGGCGAGGTAATTCCGGATGCGTTAATTACGAAGATTGAGAACAGTGGGCTTTTCAACCAGGGCTTTGACAATGTTGAGTACATTGCTGCGTCGGTTCTCGATATGGACTATCATAAACTGGGCGTCCCGGCTGAGATTGGTGATGTTGTGGCCTTTGAAAAATCATCCATGGACAAAACAGGCCTTATCAATGAAATCTGGCCACGCTACCGTTCCACCTACTTTGCGCATATTTTCGATGGTGGCTATGCTGCCGGTTATTATGTATATCTGTGGGCAGCAGTGCTCGATGCCGATGCCTTTGATTACTTCAAACAGTCGGGCGATATCTTCAACAAAGACCTGGCAGCCAGCTTCCGCAGGAATTGCCTTTCGGAATGCGGCAGCGATGAAGGAATGGTTCAGTACAAAAAATTCAGGGGGCAGGAACCCTCTATTGATCCGTTGCTGAAGAAACGGGGATTAAAATAAGAACGTTTAATTTTATAAACTGCCGGAGTAGACAGAAGTCACTCCGGCAGTTTCCATTTCGGGCACGCATCAGCTCATCCATATTGGCCTGGGCTTGATTTTTGTCACAGCATGCGCCAACTTTTTTTATTAATTTATTTGTACGTGGTTGAAGTATTTATTTCAGCAGATTAACAATCTCTATTTTCAAAGTAGGTGAATGCCTCACAATTGTTCCCCAGATAATCTCATTATCAATCTTATCATATCCATGTATTACCTAAGTTGAGCGATTTGAGCAAAGCGAAAAAGCGCTATACTTAGGTAAACCCCGATTTGGAAATTATTGCAATTCACCACAGCCATGAAGCTGTGTAACTGTGAATTGCTTACAATTTCCTGATCGATTGAGCTATTTTCCTTTTCAAATCGCTCAATTTGGGTATTACCCGGTTTCGCATACTGATTATTTGCCTTTTACTGGATTTCAATAGTTGAGTCAAGCTTTTCAATACGGCTCATAGCTTCTCCGATTATTTCAAATTCCCGCTCAATTGCACGGCGAAGCATTTTATCAGCCATATAGTTTTTAAATTCCCTTTTATCACCAAGGAACTTTTCTATGGACTCAATTGATTCACGGATATCAAATAGATACTTCTTTAACTCAAGCTCCATAAATTAAAGTTTTTGTCTGGTCAATTGAATCAATAAAATATGGATTTGACAAGGACTTGTCAGTTACCAAATCTACCTTTCGCTTAAATAAATTTTCAAACTTATCCGCTAAAATAAAATAGGTGTCAGCATAATCACCATAATCCATGGGCTTAAATGAAATCAATAAATCAATATCACTTTTGTCATTGAACCTATCGGTGCAAACTGACCCAAAGGCAAATAAAGATTTAACATTATGTGCTACACACAACGCCTTAATCTTATCCATGTTATCTGTCAGTAAATTTTGCATTTCAATGTTTTGTGCAAATTTACTATTTTTACAATGCTTAGGCAAGGCCTGACTAACATGCTTAATTATTAAGAATGACGGGACTAATCCGTTATAGTTTGAACTATTAACAATAATAAAATAAATTCCCGGGGCAATGCTATCTGAATTCCGTCTGAATTTAAAATTGGGTCGTATAAAAGTAGATTTAATTAGGGACACGATAGGTGGTGTTCCTGCTATTTGAGCTTACGGCGTAATGATTAGTTTTCCAGTGCCAGTTCCCTCCTGGGTTTGCAGTCGGTACAGGTAAGCTCCTGGCTTTATTCCTGCTGTTTGCCAGATTGTTTTTTCACCGTTTAGCGGAAAAGCATCTATTGGACGGCCAGTAATATCGGTAATAGTAACGGTGCCATTTTTACCGGTAGTATGATGCTCAAAAATCACATAGTCTGTTGCAGGTACTGGATAAACCCTTACCGGAACCTCAATTTCAACATCGAGTATATCAACAGTAAATGGCAAAACGCACACACCCTGACCATAAGACAACAGATAATCATAATTATCTTCATAAAAAATTGTGTCAGATACACTCATGCAATGCATATTATAAAATTCGGAATATCCGTTATCAACAACGTTTATTAATCCTGACGTTACACTCCCTATCCCTTCAATCCAAATTAAATCGAAAGTACCCCCAGTAAAAAAAGGGGCAAGGTTTCTTAAAAATATTCTTTTTCTCAGATAGGGGCCATTGCTCACAAAATCAACAGAATCAACCCGTAAATCTGTCAGGGGATCCTGCCCGGCAGTAGAAAAACATGGGAGTTGTTTTACGGTATCACCTTGCTCAACCGTTAAATCCATATACAAGACTTCTTCCTGATCAAAATAATACGGGTAGTAGTAAAAATAGACACGACCCGAACCATCCTGACGAAACGCTCCAAAATAAACAGAATCACGAAAATATATTTCTCCGGGATATGGCGGCGGGCCTGATGTACTTACCTCATGATAAAATAATTTGCGATATGTCAGGCCATTGATCACAGTATCGGCATTGCTTTCCGGAATGTATATCTTTTTGTAATCACACCCCTGAGCACTTTCCCGCCAATCTTCCCAGAGTACACCCGAATCAGGAAGGGGTAAGTAAGTCTGAGCATACATAAAACCTGAAGACATTAGTGTAAACAGAATAAGGGTGTTTCTTATAAATATTCTTAATTTGTTCATGGGTAAGGGTTTAAAAGGTGAATAATTAAATATGTGGCCGTAACAGGGCTACGACATGTCGTGTCCCTACCCCTATGTACTTATGGCCTGATCATTAATTTCCCACTGGCACTTCCATCAGGGGTTTGCCACCTGTACAAGTACACCCCCGGCTTTACCCCTTCAGTTTGCCATACTGTTTTTTCACCGATTACAGGAATCTGAGCGATTTCCCGTCCATAAATATCGGTAATGGTGATGGTGCCGGTATGTAAGGGTTTCTGTAATTCAAACAATATATATTCATTGGCCGGGTTTGGATAAACCTTTACAGCATTTACAGCAAGTGGTTTTTCATGCACGCTAACAACGGTTGTATCCCTTACCTGAATCATCCAAACCTGATAACTTCCATTGGTGGTGGGACATTCCACCTGACCCGAATTAAAATCATAGATTGTTGTAGCAATCACATAACTGCCATCCCCATTGTCAACTACACCTGAAATTAAGCGATCATAACCATTGCCACCGAAACATTGCTGCCATAATAGTTGTCCGATGCTATCAATTTTAATAACCCAGATATCACTTATACCAGGACCAGCAGAATGATTGCCCGTAACATCCCCGTCAAATGAGTCGGCTTCACCAAAAACAATAAACCCACCATCCTCGGTTTGAAAAACACGATTGGCATATTCATTTCTTGTTCCACCATAGCATCTGCTCCAGATAATATTGCCGGTAAAATCAATTTTTATCAGCCAGATATCACTGGTATGATTACCATTGTTATCATAGCCTAAGTGGTATCCTGTACCAGCAAGATCGCCATCGCCAGAAAAGGTAGTACCAGCCAATAAAAAACCGTCATCAGTTTCACCTATACAGTTAATCAATTCATCATCACTGCCTCCATAACACTGTTGCCATTCAATATTGGCCACAGAATCTAATTTAAACAAGACAACATCTGTGTAAATACTGAAATAATCACATTCAATATTGCCCCCGGATGCCTGGTAAGAACCTGCCGCTGCCAGAATGCCCCTATCGGAGGTTTCAATGATCGCGTTCGAAAAGTCGCCATTGTTATGGCCAATGGTGAAGTCCCAAACCTTGCTGCCCAAACTGTCAACCTTTACCATCCATGCATCAAGATTTCCATAATGATCCGTGATATCACCATCATCAGAACAGGTGTAACCATAAGCAATTACACCGCCATCTGAGGTGGTTGTTGCGAAATTTCCAATTTCAAAACAATTGCCTCCATATATCTTATCCCAAAAAATATCACCATTTCCATTAATTTTTAAAATCCAGTAATTGTATGAATTAGGATAGGGGTCATAAGTAATGTCGCCGTCTGATGATGATGACCCGCTGGTTATGAAATAATTGCCATTACCTGCACTCATAATCCTACAGGGCTCCTCAGCCTTCGTCCCCCCCAATGACTTTTCCCACACAAGATTACCGCCTGTATCTGTTTTATAAAGCATTATGTTATAATTACCCGGGTATCCGATATAATGATCGGATACGATGATATATCCGTCGCCATCGTTAACAAGGTCATATGCTACATTATCGCCTGGCCCCCCGAAACAAATCTGCCATTCAAGTATAACAGGCTGAGTAAAACCATATAAGAAGGAAATTGAAAACAAGATCAATATAAAGAGCTTTTTTTTCATATTCAAAATATTTTAATAGACAGGGACACGACTTATCGTGTCCCTGTCCGAAACTAAAACTACTTACTTACTATCAGTTTAACTGATTTCAAGAATCCTGCTACCTTTATCGTAATGATATAAGAACCGGAAGGAATATTACGTGTATCCCAGAGTTTCTGGCCCTGGTTGCCCGAAAGGTTCATGGTTTCAATACGATTGCCGTTGGCATCGGTTATTTCGAGAACAGCAACTGATTCCTGATGAGGAAGTGTATAATCTATCACTGCCCATTCACTGGCGGGATTGGGTTTTACCGAAATGCTTAATCCATAAGCTTCGCCTAATAGGTTAGGATTAACTATTGTGTTTTTATAGGATTCTTCGCCATCAAGCGATTTACAATCATTGAAATCGGCACCATAAAACGATTCAAGTATTCCCTTGGCCTGTGCCCCCGAGCTTCCCTCACTTGCAAGGGCATATTCGTTGAGCATATTTTGCTCACTTTGGGTAAGTTGATCCAGTTTACGGCCTTCGTTGACTAATGACTGCTCCAATTGAAGTAAACTCATGTACCTGCCATGCTCAGTTAATTCATTTTGCTGTAGGTTGTACATTTGAGGAAATGTATTGGCTAAAGCAAATGCAGCACTAAAGTTTCCTTCCTGCAGATAAGTGGCAATAATTTGTTTGTCAGATTCAATACCACCTAAATTACTTAACCAGTTACGGAGTTGAATAACATCCAACTCATCTTCGTTCAGGATACTGCGTATCATATCATTGGCAGAGCGGGTCCTGTCATGAATATATCTGGCCATTTCCTGTTGCAAAACAGTTTTATAGGTTGTACCGGTAGCAATCTCCCTGAGAATATCAATCATATATTCAGGTAATGGGATTTCCTTTTCCGCAACGTATTTTAGAAGCTCCTCACCCCTTAGTTCATCAGGATTGGCAGCCAGAATATCAAAAATAACGGATTCAGTAAATACGTCTGTTTTATCAGCAACCAATTTCAACACTTCTTTTGATAGATGGGGAGAATCGCCCAGCAACTCAGCACGTAATGACCACATATCTGCGGAAGTCGATGTGTTGATCTCTATTTCTTTTTCAATGGTAGAGCCTCCATCTTTGAGCTGGTTAAACAATGTCTCAACATTTTCATAATTTAATGAAGCTACTGCAAATTCAAATTCTCTGTCGAGTTTTTGTTGCACATTCATAACCACATCCCTACCACTATGGCCACCATAGTGAGATGGACATGAATTGGGAGTATTTACAGGAACAAGTGAAACATAACCGATTTTGACAGGTATCTCATCGGGACAAGTACTACAGTGATGATAAATAATCGGGTTAACCTTTTCATTGTATATATGCCAGTTTGCTCCTTCCAGTGTAAATGTATTTCCTGCTGGTTGTGTAGTATTTCCTTGCCAATGCTGAATTCCGTAATTCGTTCCTACCTTGCCATTTATGTAGAAATCAGCCCAGTTGCCTGTGTTTTTATTACATAAATAAGTAAGGCCTTTTACGGCGTAAAGTCCAGGAAAATTTTTACCATAAGCGTAATTTCCTGCACTTAGGCCAGTAAATTCATTTTTGTATATTTCTGAAACGGTTTCGCAATTAATTGACCCAATGCCAAAATAGTCTGCTAATGAGGCACCATCTGCTTTGAAAAACTTATTCTCTTCAATGGCAAAGCCAATCGATTTTTCAAGATAGATGCCATACGAGCATTGCTCAGGGCTGAATTGGTTTTTGCTCAGGTAGAAATTAGAGTTAATAATAATGGGATTCCACACACTATTTACTTCAATTCCAATGGAGTTGTTATTAAACTCTGCCCGGTTTACATAAAAAGTGTTTGTGTTTAAACTTCCATTATTAGCAGTGATGGCATTTCTGAAACCCGTGAAGGTGCATGGGTCATAGTCAATACATCCGTTTTGACCCGCTACTTCGCATATGGCATTTACCTTAAAACCTGAGCTATAGGAAGCTATGGCATGGTTAAAATCAGAAACACCCTGAGCTTCAGGAGAAAGACTAAAATCACAGCCATTAAACCTTACCCCGCTCACCTGATAAAGGTCAACATGTTTGAAGAATGTATTGGCTGGGTTGTAGGCGTCTGTTATATTGAATGTGCAATTATTAAATATTGCCTGATAATCCATAGGTTTGCCATTTACCGGATGATGATTCTCATACAGCAACGCATGAACAGATTCTCTATTATTCCGAAAATCTGAATTATTTGCTATAACAATACCACCTGTTTTTGTATAGTCACCAGGCTTCCAGAGGTTTAGAGCACAAACGGCATTTTCAATGGTAGCATTATTCAGTTCCACATATCCTTGCATATAAGTCCCATTAGTATTAGGCCACTGGTGCTGTGCCGAATTACCCCAGACTTCAATGCCTTGCCAGGGGTAGTCGCATCCGCTGGTTATCACTCCACCATTAACAATAAGCTTTCCTCCCGGTTCAACAATAATCCTTGCATCCGCAGGCATGGCAATCCTTGCATCTTCAGTGATTGTAAGTGTGGTCATATAATTTACTTTAACACTCCTGTCAAGTCTCATGTATGAATCCCAGGTTGTGTTTTGTGAAATAACCAAAGGTGTGGAGTTATTGATACACGGTAAAGGGATTTCCCAAACACCACGGCCATAAGTACCTACACGTAGGGTATTGCTGATGTAATTTAACTCAATTCCATGTGGTATAACGTTGGGCAAACCTTTACCAACTAAACTCCATTCATTGTTTGCTTTCTGAAGCAAATTGTTGTCTGTATAAAACACACCAAACTCTGTGGCAAAGTAAACACCGCGATTGCTACCTCTCTGAAGTGCAATAGAATTGTCGTAAGAAGGAGCTACAGGAAGATTTTTTGTAATATCAGTTGTAAAAGGTGCAGTGGGATTAGTATAGTCAATTCTGAAAATCATTTGTTCCGAAGCATTGTCGTTTGTTGATCTCCCATAACTCAGGTAGATTATGTCAGGATTCTCAGGATCGAATTCAACTCCCGATATCCAATCTGGACGTGGGATTTCCAATTCCTGCCAGCTAACACTGTTTACAGGTGCATTGGCGTTGGTTGTCCGGAATAAGCGATATACCGCTTTGCTGTTGCCGGGCACCTTATTAAATAACCAGGCAAGTATATAGTTGCCATTGTTAAATGGTGTTTTAAATCCAAGTATATTAATATCGGTTGATCCTGGGAGTAAGCTCCGAAAATTTGAAATAAATACATTCTCACCACTCAGCCCTCTATTTGATGATCTGAATACTTCCTCCAGCGAACCTGAATATAGTTTATTCCTAAAAAAAACTGAAGTGTTTTGCTTGTTCAAAACTCCTCTTGTTTCCCAATAAGCACTATTCATTAAACTTATTTCCTGAGAGCTCTGCATTCCATTCGATGAATATCTCCACATGCCTTTCTGGCCTGAACCCCACATATGTTGTGGATTTTTGTTATCAATCAAGGGCAACATACCATCCACTCCAAAATTCAGTAATTTAGTCCAATTCGGATTCCAGTCCTGTTGGTAAGGTGTCTGGGTTAACTGCACCCCATCATGATACAACCCTACAAGCATTAGCCCCGGATCTGTATAAGATGTAGCCATTTGTTCAACCATAGCAACGCCCAATCCTTCATATTTTGCTTGCCAGTTCTGGCCTGTTTCCACCGATTTTTCAACCCCTCCATGGGTGCAGGTCCATACTTCATTGACATTGTATGGGTGAAATATCACATCCTCTACATCAACATGTACCGGATCGTCAACAGAAAACAAAGATCCATTTAAATTAAAACCGGTTAATCTTATTCCGCTAGTACCACCAGAAACTATTATTCGCTCGCCATTCACAGCCTGGTCAACACCAAACCCGTGCCCCCAGCCCATTGCAGAAGTAACCCCGGTTTTAATGGTTATCCAGTTTGTATTTAGTGCAAAATCGTAATAATAGTATGAGTGGCTATTGTTTATTCGCACATCCGAATACAAAAAATCAGGCTTAGCTTTAGAAACTTCAATGGTAAAACTGCTTTTTTCAAGTTCGTTATCGGTTACAACACCTGGCTGATTTGGCAATGAATAAAAATGCAAGCCATTATTGACAGATCGGGTCAACTGCCAGCCGGTTGTTTGGTTAATATAGCAGGATGCATAAAGCACGTTATGGTTATCCGGTTTCATTTCGAGATCGTAAGTAAGATAATCACATACTCTCTCCCAGATAACAGGATCCGGATTTTCAGGTGTTGCAACAGTATTACAATTTGTGGTTCTAAATATACCTTTTGAAGTAGCTGCAAAAAGTACATTCGTGTCAACAGGGTCAATTAAAAGTTTATAAATTGTGGTATATTCTCCATATAAATCAACATGATTTGCAATCTGGATCCATTCATCACCTTTGTTTGTTGTCCTGTATATTCCTCCGTTCCCAATCCATAAGGACTGCCCTGAGGTGCCATTTCCGCTTGAAGATGCAAACCATGTATTGTAATCAGCTGGATGAAAAACAGCCCAGCCACAGCCAGATTGTATCCAGCTGTCTGTACCTCCTGATTTCCAGCTATCGCCGGAATCTTCAGAAAAGAAAAGGCCTCCCATCAATGAACTTGCAAGCATATATCTTGTCAACTCCAGTGTGCCATTATCGAAAAAGGTAATGGCTTCAACCGGACCGATACCGGTTCGACCTGGAATGTAATTAAGTCTATTTGGCCCCAATTCAAGCCATTTGTTTGGAGTTATATAATCGTAATTTTCTGAAAGATTATTATAATACATGCTCTGGGCTTCATAAAAGCTTTCAAAAGTTCCATTTGCGCCCAATCTTGGCTCCCATATCTTACTAAACTTCTTAAACTCTTTAAACTCTCCCGCACCGGAATAATAATCCGAACTGTCCATTACTAATTTAAGACTATCAAGATAAGGCAACATCTTAATCTTTATTGATTGGTATGTTGTACCGGGTGTAATATTATTCAAAATGTTTGTAATTGCGCTTTTACTTCAATAATTGAGCATCCGCAGAGAGCGATGACAATGATTGATTTGATCAATCTGGATTTCCGTGCTTCACGCTGGTGGCGTGAGGAGGTTGTAAAGGGGGGGGGGGGTAACTGATTGATTTTCTTAGCTTTGTGTTTTTAAATGATTAGAATTAATGGTTATTATTAAACATGCTCAAATACAACTCTTGTTAACCTTTTATTCATAAAAAGGATCGCTACGTTTCCTTCTATAACCACAATCAAACTAATTTCTTACAAAACAATCCTTAATCATCAATCTATTTGGATTCTATAATCATTCGGTAAATGATACACAACTATGACCTCAAAGATAAACAATTCTCAGCATGAATACAATGCTTGCCGGCGCTGAATTTTAAATTTATGTCCGTTTAGAATTATTCTAAATAAATTGGATGAAGAATTGCTGATTTTCTCCGTAGGGATAGGGACAAGACAAGTTGTGTCCCTACTGCTTTCCCGGATTCACCGGATCTTGCTTAGCCCTGGCTTTTTATCCGTTTTCTTGTTAAATCGAGCAGTCCATTGATAATGGTCAGTGGGTGCGCCGGATTGCCTGGAATATACAGGTCAACTGTGTATTTATCCAGAAAACTGCGG
>JBBQIQ010000106.1:0-14225 GCA_038325075.1 Bacteroidales bacterium
TTCACTCTTCACTTTTCACTCTTCACTCTTCACTCTTCACTATTCACTCTTCACACTTCACTCTTCACTCTTCACTTTTCACTTTTCACTCTTCACTTTTCACTTTTTTCTTTTTGCTTGAACTAGTGTAACCCTTTTACCCTGGGCTTGCCGGCAATAAAATCCTTCAGGTAGTAAGGTTCAAAATATGCAGTATCTTCAAATATCCCGGCTTCAAAAAGTCGGTTAACCGGCCCGGCCATATAGCGCGCTGAAGCCAGGAAGCTATCCAGAAAAGTTATGTTGGGGTGCGAAAGCAGGTTACGGCATTTATCGGCACCATCTCCGGCGATTACAAGGTGATGCCCGGGCAGAAAATTGTGGAAAGAGTCCGCGTCTATAATATCAGCAGAGGTTGCTTTAATCTGAATGAGATTTTCATCAAACATGGCGGTATAAACCTCCATGCGCCGGGCATCGATCATCGGAACATAAATTACAGGAAGCCCGGGTTTTTCTGGACATGATTGCAGCTTCATTCCATGCGCCATTGATTCAAGGGTGCCAATGCTTATCAGGGGTTTATCAAGTGCGTAGCAGATTCCTTTGGCCGTAGATACTCCGATGCGAAGCCCGGTATAGGAACCGGGGCCTTTGCTTACAGCCACCGCATCGAGACTGTGTTTGTCCGTTCCCGTTTCTCTCAGCAGTTCTTCGATAAATACCGCAACCACCTTAGAATGGGAATTATGTTCGCTGGTTTCTTTAATCCCCAGGATTTTATCCCCGTCGGACAGGCAAATGCTGCATACCGCAGTAGCTGTTTCAATACTTAAGATCAGGGCCATGATTCAGCAATGTCAATTCTTCTTGAACAAATCCTCTTTTTCAACCACCTTAATCTTATCGCTGTCTTTTAGCGATTTTGAAACGGCGCGGTATGGGCCACTGATTACTTCATCACCAGCTTTTAACCCTGAGGTAATCATGATGTGGCTGTTATCCTGAATGCCGGTTTTGACCTTCTGGAGTTTTGCCTGTCCGTCTTTAACAAGGAAAACATATTCCTGTAAGGGTTCTGCTCGTTTGGTAACTTCAGTTTCCTGACTACCTTCCTTCGGTTTCTCTTTACGGTCAATTTTTGTAGAGTCCTCCCGGGTGGTAACGGCCTGAATCGGAACGGCGAGTACATTCAACTCAGTTTCTGTCTGTATGTCAACAGTGGCCGACATGCCCGGTCTGAAAGGCGATGCATTTGGTTTATCTGCCGGAATCAGGTCGCTGTACGATTCGGGCAACATCCTGATTTTTACATCAAAATTGGTTACCTGGTCTGCACTCAACCCGCTTACGTTAGCCGAAGTGGCTATTTGGGTAACAATGCCCTTGAACTTTTTATTAAGGTAGGAATCAACCTCAACCAGCGCTGTGTCGTTGAGCGAAACGCGGACGATATCATTTTCGTTTACGCTTACAATTACCTCCATAATCGCAAGATTGGCAATACGCAGTATTTCGGTACCAGCAGAGAACTGCGAAGCTCCGGCCACCCTTTCACCTTTCTCAACATTGAGTTTCGAAATGGTTCCCGAAACCGGGGCATAGATGGTTGTTTTGTATAGGTTTTCACCGGCTTCCTTAACAGACGCTTCAGCACTTTTTACTGAAAAATCAGCACCTTTCACATTCTCTTCGGCTGCCGTTACTTCTGCTTTGGCCACTTCATAAGCCGATTTGGCTGCATCAAATTCTGAAGCTGAAATGGCCTTCTGATCCCACAACTTCTGGCTTCGCTCGTAACTTGCCTTTGCATTGATAAACTGGGCCTGAACCTGCGCCAGCCGCGCACGGGCATTGGCCAGGTTTGCCTTTTGGGTGTTAAGGCTGGCCTGTATCCGGTCGAAGTTTGAAGCATATATTTTGGGATCTATGCGGGCAAGAAGCGCACCTGCCTCTACTTCGTCGCCCTCTTTCACGAAAACCTCAATCACTTCACCACTTACATCCGGCGATATTTTAACTTCGGCTTCGGGCTGTATCTTTCCGTTGGCCGAGACCGTCTCGATGATTGATTTCAATTCTGCTTTTTCAGCAGTTACTTTTATCACATCTTCCTTACCGATAAGGCCCTGTTTACGGGCAACTGCAAGGGCAATAATAATCAGGACTACGGCTGCAATGCCAATCCTGATCAGATTTTTTCTTTTTTTCATTGTTGATGCTTTTCCTTTGTTGATACTCTTTTACCGGAAATATCCAGGGATGCTCTCACCTGCCCCCGAAAGCCGGATTTTCAATCTTTAACAAACCGGTTATCCAGATTTAGCCCATTATTTGATGAATTTTAAATGTGACAACTGTCTGGTTTTCAACTGGAAAGTTTTTCAATTATTCATTTCTTATTTCCTCAGACTTAATGGTTTTCCCATGTAAAAGTCAAGAACGGTTGTTTTAAAAATGAAGTCAAATTTCGTTTGCAATTGCTCCGACTCAGAATTAGACAGGTCCTTTTTTGCATTGTTGTAATCCACTGAATTCATAATACCAACATCGAATTTCTGCTCAGCATAGCGGAACGATTCGCGGGTAGCATTCACTTTCTTTTCGGCAGCCCTGTATTGTTTGAGCGAGGCGTTGGCGTCGGCCCAGGCTTGTTGAATGGTCTTGCGTAGTTGCATTTTCTGAAGGTCGTAGCTGAGCCTGGTATTTTCTACCGAAATTTTCGCCTTGCTCACCATAGTGCGGCTCTGCCAGCCGTTGAGGATCGGGATAGTCAGATAAAGTCCGAAAGTCTGATTATTGTTGTCTTTAATCTGGTCGCCCCATGCCTTGGTTTTATAAGTGTAGTCCAGGGTATTTGCATAAACACTGTAGTTGCCAATATCAGGATTAATAGCATAACCTATCAATTGGGGATTACCGGGGATCATCTGATCAATTACCTGGCTGGCTCCTGAATAACCGGTTCCCCAACTTCCGCTCAACGCGAGAGAAGGATAATATCCGCCTTTGGCCCTTGCAAGCTGTTTTTCGCTGCTCTGCAACCGATATTCCGCTGCCCTGATTTCAGGCATGTGCTCCTGGGCATAAGTATAAATCTGGTCGGGATTGGCAACAATGGAAGGTTCGCCATCGATCGACAGGGCCGGAACCTCTATATCAAATCCTGTAGTCGAAGGCAAATCAAGCAACTGGCTCAGGGTAAGCAGTGAGAGTTCCAGATTGTTTTCAGCCTCAATCAGGCTCGACTCTTCAACCGCATACTGGGCCTCAATGGTGTAGGAATCGCCCAATGCCATAGTCCCGGCGGCCACAAGTTTCTTCATCCTTTCAACCTGCTGACTGGTAATATCAAGCTGGTTGCTTCTTATTCTCACCAATTCCTTGTAAAACAGTACCTGAAGGTAAAATGTCGCAATGTTGATCGACATGTCATTCATAAACTTGTCTGCATCCTGTTGCGTAGCCATCAGATCCAACTGGCTCTGCTTAATGCCGTTAAGTTTCTGAAACCCATTGAATAGGGTAACCCCGCCTTGCAGGTAAAAATTGTTGGATTGAACCCGGCTGGTTGCAAACTGGTTGGTATAGCGGTCAATTGTCTGCCCATAGTTATAGGCGTGAGATGCGTTTCCGGTTATACCTGGAAGCAAATCCATTTTAGACTGCAATAAATCAGCCTTTGCACTCTCCACCAAAAGCATTTGCTGCTTTACCTGAAGGTTGTTGGTAAGTGCATGGTTAACGCATTGTTCAAGAGTCCACACCTGCTGGGCAGCGGCGCTGAGATTGAATAATGCCAGAATGGCAATGATAACGGCAAATTGTTTTTTCATTTCAGATCGTTTTTTTCCTTTGTTGAGCATTTCGGTATTTATCAGAAAGCAGAATGGATTGTTATAAAGACCATGCCAGAAACTATATACCACTGATTGACTGTCCGTTAAACTTCTATCAATTTACCTGATTGTACGGTTTCGCTCAGTCCGGGTTCACAAGCGAACACACAGGATTCTTGAGTCAGGCAACCTCCGGAATACTGGTTTCAACTATTGTTCAAATTTATGGGTTTGATTCTTATAATTGGATTAATTTTACGAAAATTTAACCAAAGCCTGAATAAAAGGCTACCATATCAACAAAATTAAATCATTATGGTCAGAAAATGTCCGGTTAAATCTGCTATTTTGACGCTTTGCCTGATGGCTGGGTTACAGTTGAATGCACAAAATTCTACTCAAGGGGTGTTGAGCGACACCGTCGATGTCTTAAACTATGAGCTTCACCTGACAGTTACCAATCTCACTCAACAAATTATAGGGGGTCAGGCCGGAATCCGTTTTACCACTCCACTTACCGGCCTGAATCAGCTTCCGCTCGAACTAAAACAACTGCAGGTTGATTCGGTTAAATCCGAAGATGGAAATCACCTGGAATTTATTCATTCGGGTGAACGCCTGTTAATAAACCTGAGTCAACCTGTTTCCTCCGGGGATACAGGTTTTGTGCGGGTTTACTACCACGGGCAACCGTTTCATGAAGCCTGGGGAGGGTTTCATTTTGCCGGATCATACGCATTTAACCTTGGTGTTGGTTTCGAATCAATTCCACATAATTTAGGCAAAACCTGGTTTCCTTGTGTTGACGATTTTGTTGACCGGGCATATTATGAATACTTTATCAGGGTGGAAAACGCCAATACCGCAGTTTGCGGAGGCATGCTGCAATCGGTGTCACACATGGCAGATAATACCAGCATTTTTCACTGGAAATCTGACCGGACACTGCCAACTTACCTCGCTTCGGTTGCCGTGGGGCCTTATGCCCTGGTCCGTGATTCAGTAAATGCACAGCAGGGAACTATACCAATCACCTATTATGTCAGGCCATCGGATACCATCCGTGCCAGGGGAAGTTTTGTCAATTTGCCGGCCATTACCAATATTTATGAAGATGCATTCGGCCCTTACCCTTTTCAGCGGATCGGGATTACCGGCACTTCGCTGGGTGCAATGGAGCATGCAGAAAATATCTTTTATCCGAACAGCAGCATCAACGGCAATTTGTCGAATGAGTGGCTATATGCACACGAACTTTCACACATGTGGTTCGGAAATAAGGTAACCTGTTCAAGCGATGCCGATATGTGGCTGAATGAAGGCTGGGCCCGATGGTGTGAAACCTACTACCGCGAAAAGCTTTACGGAACTGAAGCGGCTCTCACTAATATGCGGCCGCTGTTGCGCGATGTACTGCAATTCATGCACACCAAAGAAGGCGGTTACCGGCCATTGTCACCCATGCCTTCTGAATATACCTACGGCGAAAACGTTTATGACAAAGGCGGTGTAGTTACACATGCCCTTCGCGGCTACCTCGGCGATTCATTGTTTTTTGGCGGTGTGAAAGCCTATCTCGATGCTTTTGCTTACAGCCCTGCATCTTCCTACGATTTGCGCGATATTCTGACTCAATACACCGGCATTGACATGACCGGATTTTTTGACTTTCATGTTTTCGGACCCGGATTTAACCAGTTTTCGGTCGATTCATTTAATATTGTGCAGGCAGGCAGCGAATTTAATGTGCAGGTTTTTATAAAGCAACGCCTTAAGGGGACTAATGTGTTTGCACTAAATTGCCGGATGGAACTAACTTTTATGGACAATAACTGGCAAATGGAAACCCGGCGGGTTAGTTTCCCCGGTCCATACGGATCTGCAACTTTCAGGTTGCCCTTTGCCCCAACAGTTGTGATGACAGACCTATACGAAAGAGCCGCAGACGCAACCACCGATAACTACAAAATCATTAAAACCACCGGGCTTTATGATTACCCCGATACCTTTTTCAAACTTGATATAACACAGATAAACGACTCCGTTTTTGTAAGGGCAACCCATAACTGGGTGCCGCCCGACAGCCTTCATATTCTGCAACCCGGACTTACGCTCAGCGATTACAGGTACTGGACCATCGAAGGCATTTTCCCGGAAGACTTCGAAGCAACCGGCCGGTTTTTCTACAATAAAAATGCCTACCTCGACAACAATTTGCTTATCAGCTCAGCCGATAGCCTGGTGATCCTTTACCGGCCCAACGCAGCCTCTGACTGGCTGCCGGTTTCATTCAGCAGAGTCGGACCCTGGCAGATTGGCACCATTTACGTTCCCCAACTCAGGCCCGGTGATTATACACTGGCTGTATGGGATGAGGTTTATGTTGGCAGTAACCTTTTACAACCTGAAAAGAAAACGCTGAAGGTTTACCCCAATCCTGCGAATGATAAAGTGATTATTGAAACCGGAGTTGCAGTTAGTGGAATAATAGCCGTGCATGATACAGCAGGAAAATTAGTTTTTTCGGTTCACACAACTCCGGCCATTCAGCCTGTGCACTGGGATTGCTCACAGGTTCAGCCCGGCACCTACCTGGTTTCCTTCAATACGCTCAAAGGAAGCAGCGAAAGCAAAAAAATTGTGATTAAAGACTGAATCATGGACGCAGCCACCTATGCAAATGCCTTTCAGGCTTATTTCGCCCTGCACGCATATTCGTCCTATGCCGAAAAAATGAGCAAGTACATGCTCAACCAATTCGAATTCTTTGGTATCCCTTCACCGCTCAGGAAACAACTGACAGGCCGGTTTATTGCACTTCATGGACTCCCGGCAACGGAACAAACAGATGAAACAGTAAAACTTATCTGGCAAATGCCTCAGCGCGAACTTCATTATGCCATTATGGAAATCGCTTCGCGCAAAGCTTATCTGGCTTATGCCGGCAAAATAAATTTGTATGAATTTATGATCGTTAACCAATCATGGTGGGATACGGTTGATTACATCGCTTCGAACTTAGTCGGCGCGTGGCTGATAAAGCATAAGCAACTGACCGGAGAAGTTACAGAGCGGTTTATGCAGTCGGGCAATATGTGGCTGCAGCGAACGGCCCTGCTTTTTCAGTTGAAATACCGTGGAAATACCGATCAGGAATTGCTGTTCCGTTTTATAAATGACCTCAGCGGTTCCAAAGAATTCTTTATCCGGAAAGCCATTGGCTGGGCCTTGCGCGAATACTCGAAGACCAACCCCGGTGCAGTACTTGATTTTACAAACAACAACGAATTGTCGCCGCTGAGTCGGCGCGAAGCCCTGAAAATCATCCTGAAAAACAACAAACCATGAATGAGATAGCAGCAACAACCTGGTGGATGCAGATGACTTTACCGCCCGCGAACACAGAAACGCCTGAAATGCCCGAAGGTTGCGTGGTGATGAAAGCTGTGAAGCCGATACGGGCATACTATCTCTATCTTTACACATCGGTTGGCAGACCTTATCAGTGGTATAACCGTTTGATGATGTCGGCTTCGGAACTTCAGCAGCTCCTGAATAACAACAACACCGAAATTTGGGTACTCTATTTTCAGGGCGTACCTGCTGGTTTTGTTGAATTTGATCTTTCAGAATCAACCGACACCGAAATCGTTTACTTCGGCCTGAGTTGCGATTTTACCGGAAGGAAACTGGGTATGCCCTTCCTGAAATGGTGCATTTACACTGCCTGGCAAAGGCCTATCAACCGTTTGTGGCTGCACACCTGCAACCTCGACCATCCGGCAGCCCTTTCACTTTATCAGAAAGCCGGTTTTGAAATTTATGACCAGGACACCATTATGCAACATACGCCTGATCCGGAGGATGATCCTTATCTGCTGCTGCCATGGTAGGACTTTAGCAGTGAAAAGTGAATAGTGTAGAAAGCAAAGTTTACCGACCGAAGCGTGTAAAGACGCAATGCTTACGTCTCAATTCCACCCTTTGACCAAATTATTACTCAAAAAAAAAGAAATAACCCTATAGCTAACCTGAAAAACCAAGAATGGAACTAAAACTTGCCAACCTTATCTCCTGGATTCTTCATCCGATGCTGATGCCGACCTATGCACTGCTTCTCATTTTTAACCACGATACCTTTTTTGTTCTTCTACTACCCGAAAGACTAAAACTGGTTCTTACCGGCCTGATTGTCGCCAATACGCTGCTTCTTCCACTGATTTTTATATGGATGATGAAAAGGCGGGGAATTATCAGCAGCTATCGATTGCCGGAGCGGGGTGAAAGAACCTTCCCGTTTACTGTTACGGCCTTGTTTTATTTTGCCACCTGGTTTATGATGCAAAACCTGGGTTTGCCGGGGGTGTATTACATTTTTGTGCTGGGAGGTGCTGCGCTGATTATAATTGCCGCAATCATTAATCTTTTTTGGAAAATCAGTATTCATGCGCTGGGTATAGGTGGTCTGACAGGCGGGTTTCTCGGCCTGAATTACCAGATGCTGATTGATTCAACAATGCTGATCCTGCTGTTGATATTTCTTTCGGGACTGGTGGGCTATGCCCGTTTAAAACTAAACACCCACAACCAGGCCCAGGTTTATGTGGGCTATGTTGCGGGTGTCGCAGTTATGCTTGGGCTTGTCCTTTTCCTCTGAATCAGAATGGCCGCAGGGATATACCGATGGATATCGGGTAAATCTGAGGACCAGCATTTTCTTCAAAGACCTTTGTTATTGAATAGAAACCAGTGAGGTTTACCCACTTATACCCGATCTGTATGGTTGGCCCGAAACGCCAGGTCTGGAAATTGGGCAAATTGCTCTCCTTAATTTTTACCGTATTTCCATCATCGGGATCATCGCCCTTGAATTTTGTGTGCGCATTGATCAATAAACCCACTTTTACCCCAATAGCAAACCTTATTCCGCTTTCACTTTTAAACCTTAACTCAGCAGGGATGTCAAGGTAGGTGAGGGCAATTTTATTCTTTTTATAATCGAGTTTCGAACCGTTAACCGTTGAGTCGGTAGGGAATGCTGAAAAGAAAGAAACACCCGAAGTATCGCTGAGTATGCCGTTGCTGTGAAGGTTATGCATTCCCAGGCCTGCCCCGATCGCAAAAGCAAAATTGCTCTTCTGAATCGGATAAGTGTATAATCCATATACATTAACACCCGGATTTATTGTACGAAACTTTATTCCTTCGGGTGCATCCATGATCATGTCGTTGAAGACATCGATTCCTGAAGAAAACTTCTGGAGAAACTTATCGCTGGATTCATTCTGGGCATAGAGTACCGATGAAACTAAAATTGTAGCAAGTAAAAAAAGAATGGTTCGTTTCATAAACTAAATTTTTTTGGTTGAAATTCCACAAATCAGGTGCTGCAGTTTACACAGGTAGCCTCAAAGGCCATTGATCGGAGCAAAGATAGGTTATTTGTCAGTGTTTTCAAACCAGCACTTCTGAAAACCTGACTGTATCAAACGGGTTGAAGGTTGAGGGGAAAGAAGAAATCTTAAAGATGACTTTATTTTACCTGATTAATGTGCTCATATTCAGCAGGTTTATCTTCGGTTTCGAACTTATCGTTACAATGTTCGTAAGCCCATTTCAATACTATAGTATATTCCTCCGGTTTAAGCCATCGGCGCGATTTCTGGAGTTCCTTCAAAAACAAGTCTCTGTCGAAACTTACTTTTTGCAATATCTCAATAAAATACTCCTGCATTTCTATAATATGGATAATTAATAATGAGAGCAAAGGTGGGGTAAAAAATTCCGGATTGCAGGCTAAATTATCCGGCGCTACAATCTATTTATCCAGTGCAGGATATTTCAGGATAAGTGCATGTAAATGGGTTCAGCCCGGTGACAGAAATTAATCGTCGAAGCCGGGCCGTTTGAAATCTAAAGCCTCCGGGAAGTCTTTGAGGGCGCGCTTTTTTATCCGTTCAAGCCTTACAAGCCCTTCAAGCAAGTGATCTTCCTCATCTGAGATAAAACGCAGCAAAAGCATGAGTGCATCCATTGACTTGTTAACGGCAATTATGGCTATTTTTGCCGAACCGTTGCCATCATACCTTCCTTCAGGGGAGTCTTCAAAAGGAGGCATAACTGCCCGCGAGAATTTTACTGCGATGAAATGAATGTACCATTTAAGAACTTCTATGGCGTCATTTAATATCATATAGTCATTCAGGGATTCCTCTTCCAGCGTAGCCAGTATTTCACTCAATCTGTCTTTGTTGTTTTCAAACCACTTCATCAGCCATGTCGAATGTTCATCAGCCTTTCGCAAAAGGTAGTTTTCTTTACCCGGATTCTTTAACTCTGAATCATCATCTTCCAGTGTATTGAGGTCAATCCCATGTTCCATTGCCATATCGTTAAGCAATCCGATGGCATCCTGCAACATTGAACCAACATATTCTGCAAGATCCTTTTCAGGTTCTCTGCTTTCTTTATGGATACGCTCTTCCTCTTCTGCAATGGCAAATACGCTGCAACGGGCTGTAAAAGCACACCGCTCACACCATCGGTCGCAGTAATTATGAATCCCGGAAATAAGTTCTCTTGTCGCCCTGATCTTTTGAAATTGCTCCAGCGCTTTTTTATTATCCATAAATACTCTGTTATTCTTTATAATCAACGGAAGTGCCAAATGTAACTCAATATTTTCAGGAGAATTCAGCAGTCAGTGCCTAAACAAGAGCATTCCGGGGTCTTTTGACAAAATATTTTGCCTTGTTTTTCACAAAGTTCGCTGAGTTTTTGTCTTTGATGTCCCTGTTGGTTTTGCGCGAACGCCACCTTGTTCAACAAAAGTACTCATCAGAAATCCGGTTCCGGAATACCTTGTTGGTGGTATAAGTTAGGGCTTGCTGAAAAACTCAAAAAAGACGACTCCCTTTTTACGTTACGGTGCTCTGCACCTTAAAATTTATTTAGTCATTGACTTGCTACCAACGTTCCGCCACTCTGTGGCTAAACCTACTCAAAAATGGGTATAAATCGGAACAAAGATGCAAGATATATTGATGTGACTGCCTTATTCCCGTGCACCTAAAATACTGTCATGTCTTGTAAATACTTTACTAATGTTTCGCAGATGAATTTTAAGCTTACCAGATAATTAATTTCAAATGGTTGGATTTCTATGTAGCTGTAATTCAATTTAACACTAAATCAAATTTATTTTTGTTCCTAAACCACAAAGGATCGGCCTTCTAAAAATGGCGTTAAGAAAACTGGCAGCGAACAAATGAAGAAGAAATGCAACCGACAAAATAAAGAAGAGGTCAAAAAATTAGTGTACATCGGTTTTAAGTAGAGCGAGAAACGGTTCAACCTCATTTCTTCCTACCAAAATCGCTCGCCAGTTTTTAGCCATTTTTAGTAAGCCTTGATTTTTTGGTACTTTTTGATCAAGCAAAAAGTACAGAAGATAGAGAATGGCTCTGATGCAAATTATTTTGGATGAAGGTCGGCTAAGAATGAAAAGCTTTACAAATTAAGTCAATAGATTGTGGCAAACAGAGGCATAAAATAGTGGTTTGACCCAAGTATGGGTTAAGCCAGGTTGATCAACCTTTGCAAATCTCAAATCAGTAGAAATCAATGATATGTAATAAGCAAATGTAAGTGCGAAACATCAGTACTTTATATTATAGTGTAAATGTATTTTTCAGCAGACCATAGGTTACACAGCCCCCCGGTAAAAACCATGAAGCACACGAACAATACAATTAAGAGGCAATCGAAATTCTATTCCGAAATACCTATCCTGTTCAGGATAAATGCCACCTCAAAAGCCCTTTCCTTTAGCGCATCGAAGCGCCCGGTAGCTCCGCCATGACCCGACTCCATATTGGTTTTGAGCAACAGAACTTTATTATCTGTTTTCATGGCACGCAGTTTGGCAACAAATTTTGCCGGCTCCTGATAACCCACCTGTGAGTCGTTTAAACCACCGGTAACCAGCATATTCGGATAGTTTTGCGCTTTTACATTGTCATAAGGCGAATAGGACAGCATGTATTTATAATACTCCTCTTCGTTGGGATTGCCCCATTCTTCATATTCCTGCGTGGTCAGCGGAAGGCTGGTGTCGAGCATAGTGTTGATCACATCAGCAAAAGGTACCTGTGCCACCACGGTATTAAACAGATCGGGCCGTATATTAACTACTGCACCTACCAGCAATCCGCCGGCACTGCCACCCATGATGGCCAGTTTATCCGCAACCGTGTATTTATCTTCTATCAGTTTTTCAGCACAGGCGATAAAGTCGGTGAAGGTGTTCTTCTTGTTCAACAGCTTGCCGTCCTCGTACCATTGCTCGCCCATATCGCTGCCTCCCCTTATCTGAGCAATGGCAAATACGAAACCCCGGTCTATAAGGCTGTAGAAATTCGAAATAAAATAAGCGTCAGAACTGTATCCGTAAGATCCATAGGAATAAAGTAAAGCCGGGCTGCTACCATCTTTTTTCAGTGATTTTTTATAAACGACAGACATAGGTACTTTCACTCCATCAGCAGCCGTAGCCCAAACACGTTCCACTGTGTAATCACCGGGATTAAAACCACCGGGAATTTCCTGTTGTTTCAGCAGGGTACTTTTACCACTGACCATATCATAGTCAAATACGCTGGCTGGCCGGTTGAGTGAAGTATAACCATAGCGCAGCGTGGTCGAAGTATATTCAGGGGTTCCGCTGGCATAGGCGGTATAAACCGGCTCAGGGAAATTGATGGTTTTTTGTTTGCCGTCTTTCAACCCTAAAATGTGAATTTCGACCAACCCGTTTTTACGTATTTCAGTAGTCAGATAATCCTGAAAAACATCCACTCCTTCTATTTTTGCATTTTTGTCATGAGGTATTACCACTTTCCAGGAAGCACGGTTCTCAATCCCTTTTAGGGGTGCTTCATATACCATCGAATTGAGGTTTTCCCGGTCTTTGTATTGAATAAAGAATTTATCCTTGTGGTGATACACATGATATTCAACGTCCTTTACCCGGGGAATAAAAACCTTAAACTTTCCCGTTGGCTCATTGGCCGGCAGGTACAGATACTCCGAGGTTGTGAAACTGGCAGAAGTTATAAAGAGAAAATCGTTGGTTTTACTCTTCCTGATATTGACCACAAACTGCTCATTGGGTTCTTCAAAAACCAGTTCATCCGGGGTTGAAGTGCCGATGATGTGACGATATACCCTGTACGAACGAAGGGCATCGTTGCCGATGGTGTAAAACAGCGTTTTGTTGTCGTTGGCCCAGGCAAAGCCCTGAACCTTATCAATGCTTAACGGCAGATCTATGCCATTGTCCAGGTCTCTGATTTTAAGGGTAAAATCGGCGAAAGATCCGGTTTCATTGGAAAGATACGCGGCCAGTTTATTATCCGGACTGATCTCATAATCGCTAAAAATAAAGGCATGTTTGCCTTCGGCCATGTTGTTAACATTAAAATCCACCTCTTCGGGAGCGGAAACATTGCCTTTTTTACGGCAGTAAATCCGGTATTGTTTTCCTTCTTCGGTGCGCGAATAATAATAGTACCCATTATCAAGTTGTGGAACCGTTTCATCTGTTTCTTTGATCCGGCCTTTCATTTCAGCAAAAAGTTTCTCCTGCAGCGGAACCGTTGATTTCATCACTGCATCACAATAGGCATTTTCGGCCTTCAGGTAATCAATCACTTCCGGGTTGGTTTTCTCCTTGATCCAGAAATAGTTATCGACACGCTTGTTGCCAAATTCGGTAAATTCATTTGGCTTTATGGAGGCCACCGGAGATGCCGGGAAGTCGCTTTGCTGGGTTATTTTCACAGTTTTCACAGTTGTTGGTGTGCAGGCTGCCAGGCTTAATGCTATAGCAATAGTCGGAAAGATTTTGATTCCTTTTGACATAATAAAATGGTTTGAAATATTTCGGGCGCAAAGTTAGGGAAAAGAAATAATAATGGCAGACAAGAATAAATTGTGTGCGTGTTAAAAAAGCAGGGACACGACATGTCGTGTTGCTGCAAAGCGAAATTAAAAATGCAACATCATTCCTTTACCCACTTCCTGCTACCAATTACCCTGTTTGATGCTGTAATCCGGTAAATATAAGTACCGCTATTAAGCGATGAGGTTGAAACCCGTTGCATATCACCCTGTAGATTTTCTTCCAGCACAAGTCTGCCATTGATATCAAACAACTGAAAATGAGCGGTTTTATGCTGTATGGCCAGTTTAACCTGTAAATATTCACTGCCAGGGTTGGGCAACACAATGGCTTCCTGGGCGATTGGCTGCTCCGGGTTATCTACATTTACGATTAAGCCTTCGCTGTTTAGTTTAAGGACAAAGGGGTCCCGTTGATAAACCAGAGGAGCAGCATTGGGGTTGTAA
>JBBQIQ010000107.1:0-14123 GCA_038325075.1 Bacteroidales bacterium
GATCGTAGCCGGTAAACAACCGTGGCTTTTCGGATAGTCCTGAGTTAAGTTCTGAAAGAATCGGATATTAACGAAGGTTCGATGGGCAGGAAAGGATATAAACCTATAAATGAAAACAGCTACTTTTAATGTGCGGCAAAGATAAGTATAATGTTTTGATATTACACGATTATTATTATAGAAATACTTTTAACCCTATGAACCAGGATTCTATATATTAACATTTTCTCAATTAATTGAGAAACAATCTTATATAGGACTGCTTTACAATTACTTATGGTCAGTTGAAATACTCAGCCCATCTAATGCTTTTTAATGTTACGGTGCGCTGCACCTTAAAATCTTTGTAATCAACTTGTTACTACCAATGTGGCGCCACTCTGTGGCTAAATCTGTCAAAGCTGTCGAATTTTCCACTTTTCAGATGAAAGGGTGACCAGGGTAGCTGGCTGATATCCTCGTGTCTGCTCTTTAATTTCTCATATTATATCATTGACATACAATTGTATAGACATTAATCAGCAGGCCCAATTTAAATCTGACTAATCTGTAAAATCCAGAAATCACCTCAATAAAAAAATTGAGTCCATTAATAAGCTTATACATGGAAATATCAAAGCGGCTATTGCATAATGATTTTCGACTGGTAAACTTTGCTACCTGCAGAAATCCGGACTGTATATACGCTCATCTACCCATCCGGGATCAAAAACTTCAATTACCTGATCAACGAATTCCCGGGAATACAAAATTGAGCATCACTCTGAACCGTCCAGTCAGAATTGGAAGTCACGGTAAAAGTTGTGTATCCGGCTTATGCAGAAACATCGACTGTAGGAGGTTAACTGCAAGAGTGGCCTTTGCCCCTGACTGACTTATCATGGGAGAATCGCGCCGGTAAATGCTGACTGATTATTATCAAGTAAGGATTGGTCAGCAATATCAATAAAGCCATCACCATTAACATCCTCAGGAAAATACCCTGTTGAAAAGGAATTTGCCAGGTTATCAACCGGTGTAAAATCTCTGGAATCAACTATTCCATTCTGATCTACATCACTGCTGAAAATTACGTAAAGCCCATCAGGCATCAAATGCAGATTGTTTCCAAATACAGTTGATGGTTGATTAAAACTGCAATTAATAACCTGATTTGCAAACGAAACAGGGCTTGCAGAGACAGTTTCAATAGAGTTGCGATGCCTTATCGTAATATAATAATTCCCGTTCATTTCCGAAGGGATATTAACAGAAGCGTGACCGGAAGTACTCAGTTCAACATTTTCTGCTGAGAAAACAATCGTAGAATAGATGGCTGGATTGTGAAGTTCCACAATAATCTCATCTGCAACTCCGGAACTATATTGTGGTCCGTTTTCACCAGATGCTTGTTTCATACTTCCGCCTGCCAAGTAGAGGCCCTCAAGTAATACATTAATATTCAGCAACTTGACCATATTTCCATATTGGACTAAATTAATGTGTAAAGGAGCTAATCCTGAAACATTAACCGTAATAGTCGCGGTACGCAGATTGGAAGTATTTTCGGTATAATTAGCTGTTAATATCCCATTCCCGGATCCGTTGGCGGTAACTGAGCACCAACTCTGATTGCTGGTCGCTGACCAGATTGTATTGGCAGAGACTGCGAAATTTACTGATCCGGCTGAGGCTGAAACATTTGCATTTGCCGGGGTTACGCTGAGTGTTGGCCCACCCTGCTCATAAGCAATGGCTGCACTGAAAATTTCATTCACGAATTGTGGTGCAACCAGGGCTGTAGCTGCTGCATTCGGATGGCTGTCGGTGTTGCTGACTGAGTATTCAGACAATTGGTACCCGCTTGCATCCGCTAGTTTAGAGAAGTAATGAAATACATAAACATTTGACGGGAACGCACCAAATTGTGGATCAAGGCCCTGGGCAAGGGTGTCTTTGACCCAGGTTGTGAATTTTTTGGATAAGGCGGCAGCATTTGGATTGGTGGCGCCAGGCGAGAGCGGAGCATTGGTCCATAACGCAAAGAAGTTCTCAGGATGTTGTGCCATTACACCAACAATATTCCTAATATGCCATTTATGGTTATACATGGTTTTCCTTGTATAATATAATGTGTCCAATGGGGTTCCCATTCCGGTCATAGCTGATGACGGGTAACAAGACTTAACGACGACTATTTTATTGGCTGCCAAAATGGGCAAAATGTCTGCATTAGGATCCTGATTATCAAAGATACGATGCCAGCGCTCCCATTCATTATCGTTTGAGACCGGGGCTCCTGGCCACCATTGTTCGGTCATAGAAACCGCGTTGCTTCCGGTATATCCATGAGTGGTATTGTAAATAGCAATTTGTTGCGGAATACTGGTCGAAGATCCGTTAGGTCCCCATATATTACCCCCGGTAGAATGGTGCAAAAATTTGCCACTGCGAAATAGTGTCTGAGCATTACCCAGAAAAGGAATAATTAACAGAAGTATCAGGTAGAATTTCTTATTCATGAGAATCTGATTTAAATTGTAAAAACTATTATTTTAAAAAACTGCGTCAAAAATCTTTCGCCCGGAAATTTTTTGTATAAGCCCGTAACAGCCCGGATTACGGGCTTATGAGCACTTTGTACCAAAAGACTTATTAAAAAAGTTTCCCCTAACTTTCTTTTATAGCAGAAATGAATCCCGGAAAACCCAAAGATACATCAATATATATAAAAGTCAACAACCAGAAGTTATAAAAATAATCAAAACAAATTTCTGAATTCATAAGATGGTTATTGAAATTATGGTATAGCCTTAATTATCAATCTTTTATTCTAATTATAGCATGAAATATCCGGTTTCAGTTTCTCAATAGCCAGCCAAATAATTAACAAAACATTAACATATCTTGCCTGTCACCAGTAAGTTATGTTTTTCGCATTCTTGAAACAGGCATTTCGAGTAAGCCCCATCCTGTGCAGCCATAAGGCAGGAATAAGTAAACCCTGATTTAGTGGTTAAACTTGCCGATGCCAGTTAGTAAAACAGAAATTAAACCCAAATTGAGCGATTTGAAGAAGAAAATCGCTCAATCGATAAGGAAATTGTAAGCAATTCATTGATAATCACTTTCAGGGTTCAACAATTTCCAAATCGGGGTTTACCTAAGTAAAGCGATTTATCGCTTTGCTCAAATCGCTCAACTTTGGTAAAAATTAAAATCCGGCCTGGTTTTCACCAGGGCCGGATTAAATAGTAAGACTAAATATCTGATTTTAAATCAATTACTTAATGTCTTTTTCATTCCATCCTGATCTGTCAGGTGGGGTCGGTGGTAAAACTTTCTTAACAGGGTTGGCTTCAAGTTCTTTCAACAGCACCTCAACTGCTTTTTCAATTCCAGGATCGATTCCTTTGGCCAATTGTTCCGGCCGATCCACCACTTCGATATCAGGGTATACCCCTATTCCTTCGATAATCCATTCGCTGTTTTCATCGAAGATTCCAAAACGCGGAACAGAAATATAACCACCGTCTACCAGGCCAGCATTGCCGGAGATGCCAACCAGGCCACCCCAGGTGCGGGTCCCGATCAGTTTCCCCAATCCGAGTTTCTTAAAATAATAAGGGAAGGCATCACCACCTGAAGAGGAGTAACCGTTGATCAGCATTACTTTAGGTCCGTCGTGCGCGATACCGGGAGCCCTGCCTGGCAACAAGCCATTCTGGTGCCAGTAGCTGAGCGTTTTGCGATCGAGCAAATCGGCCATACGATCGGGAATAAAACCACCGCCGTTGTAGCGGTCGTCAATGATCAGCGCTTCCTTACCATGATAGGCATACAAACCGCGGTGCAATTCACGGTTGCCCTCAACAGCCGTGTTAGGCACATGGATGTATCCGATCCTGCCACCCGAAAGCTTTTCAACCAAGGCCCTGCGCTCATTTACCCAATCAAGGTACATGATTTCCAGTTCACTTTTAATGGGTTCTATCAGTGATATCCGTGCCCCGGCAGTTTCTGCTTTCGCATTTACCCCAATTTCCACTTTCTTTTCAGCCAGGTTTTCGAGGTATTCATAAGGGTTGTCCTTCGTGGTAATCTCTTTTCCATTGATACTGATCAGGTAATCGCCTTCTTTCACATTTACCCCTTGTTCGGTCAAAGGTGAACGACGCTCAGGATTCCAGTTTTCGTTGTCGTATATTTTTGCGATGCGGTAACGGCCCGCGGTTTCATCGGTAACCAGTTCTGCACCCAACAAACCTCCTTCGACCCGTTTTACATTTTTAAAATCGCCCCAGTTCACATACGCATGGCCGGCATTGGATTCTGATACAATTTCGCTGAGGATGTAATCCAGATCGGCACGATGGCCAACAAAAGGAAGCAAGGCACCATAACGAAGTTTCAAACCGGCCCAGTCAACCCCATGCATATTGCTCACGTAAAAATAATCGCGGAAAATGCGCCAGCTATCGGTATAAATCTGATTCCATTCCTTTCGGGGATCGATCTTCATTTCCATTTGATTCAGGTCCAGCTTGCCGGCGCCGGGCTTAACCGAAGGCACTATCTTAGTAATACCATATTCACCACCCGATGAGTAAAGAATCATCTTTCCATCTGCACTCACGGTATATCTGCCTGCTTTATCGAGTATTTCTTCCGACTTCTCATCGGAGATATTGTACCGCATCAGTTTGCCATTGCTTACATACAGCAAACCTCCATCGGCAGCAGCAAGACCGTAGTAATCACCGGCTTCCATGGGCAGGGCAACGATGCGGTTCGAAATACCATCCATGTCGATGGTAACCTTAACAACTTCCTCCTTTTTATTATCTGATTCCCCGGCTTTACCTTTGCTTTCTTTTTTAGATTCCTCAGCCTTTTTTTCAGCTTTAACTTCCTCAACATCATTTTTATCCTTCTTCAATTTAGGACCATCGGCTTTCAGCACAATGGCATAAATCCGTGTTGCCTTGTTGTACAGGTAATTGAATTCAAAACTTGAAAATGCCAGGTTGAAATCACGGTTTGAAGTAAAGAACAGATAGTTCCCATCTGCTGAGAACACCGGTGATACATCATCAAAGGTAGCATCGGTAAGCTGATAGCTCTTAGCATCAGGAATATTATACACCCAGATTGCAGCCTGTTCACTGCTGCCTTCTTTTTGATAAGTTATCCATTTTGAATCGGGCGAAAATCCATAAGCCCTTATTTCATTGTTTGCTGCTGAAGTTATCTCCTTCTGCGTTCCGGTTTGAGCATCAAGCAACCAGAGTTTCAAAGTACGGTCAGAATAGAGGAGGTACCTGCTATCGGGCGACCATTCTGCTTCGTATTTCCAGGCGGCAGAGTTCGTGGTAAGTTGGCGGGCTTCCGCTCCTTTCTTGTTTTCAAGCAAATAAATCTCATATTCGCCTGTTGCATCGGAATAATAAGAAATATACTTCCCATCGGGCGACCAGGCAGGGTAGATTTCGCGTACCCCTTGTGTTTGGGTCAGATTTTCAATCATCCCGTTTTCAGCAGGTACTGAAAAAATATCGCCGCGCGCATCAAACAATGCCCGTTTGCCGGTGGGAGAAATATTAGAACTATTGATATCGTCCTTAACATTCTTAAAATAGGCAACCAGGTTTGGATTGTCAAAATTGATATTGACTATGATTTTTTCCGAAACACCAGTTGCAAGATTCAATTTATAGAGAAACCCACCGTTTTCATATACCAACTGGCCATTTTCGCCCGAAGGCCACATTACATCGAAATCCTTGTGAAAGGTAAGTTGTTCGGTTTGCCTGGATTTAGTGTTGTAGCGATAAATATTTAGTTTCAGGTCGCGGTCGGAAGCATAATAAATGTTATCTTCAAACCAGGTGGGGCATTGATCGGTGCCTGCAAAATCGGTAATTTGTTCCGATGTATTATCTGTCAGATTATAAATCCACAGATTGCTGGCACGGCCGCCCTTGTATCGTTTCCATGTGCGGAATTCACGATCGACCGGTGTAAAGCAGACTTTTTGGGCATCGGGCGACAGCACAGCAAAACCGCCATTCACAATCTGCAAAGGTTTTTCAAGCCCGCCATCCAGGCTTACCAGAAAGTATTTTCCGTTGCGTTCGCCAAATTCGGTCCTCGCACTGCGGAACATAACCTGCTTGCTGTCGGGTGTCCAGTCGAGCACGACATTGTCATATCCGCCGCGTGGGGGCATAATGCCGACCGAATTATAATAGGTAAGCTGCTTTGGAGCACCCCCTTCCGAAGGAATAACGTAAACCTGTCGACTTCCTGAGTATTCAGCGGAAAAGGCTATCCATTTCCCATCAGGGGAAATTTTCGGGAACAACTCCAGCCCTTCGTGCGATGTCAACCGGCGGGCATTGCCGCCGGATGCATCCACAGTCCAGATATCGCCCGCATAAACGAATGCAACAAGGTTTTTATTAATGTCGGGAAATCGCAGCAGACGGGCATCGTCCATGGCTTTCAACATTACTGACGTGCAGGTTACCAGCAAGATAAGGATAAGTTTTTTGATCATGATCAATAGATTTGATGCGTTTAAATAAGGTTGGCTAAAGTAGGAATTTTCAGGAAAATAATCCCCTGCCGTTTGTCAATAAAATTTAAACATTCGTGATAGGCACAGGCACTACAATAAACTCATAGCCAATCTATATGGTTTTGAAATGGTTATCCCCATTTTTGGTGAAGGAAACGTCAACCCGAATATTTTCAGGTCACAAAGAGATAAGGTACCGAAAAGTGATTTTTCAGTTCTTCAGGCAAAAGGAATGACTCTTAATCAGCTATCAAACATGAACCAATCTGTTACTTCTTCACAAAACGTTTCACGAAAGTTATACCATTGGCGGTAGCTGATAGAAAATAAATGCCACTTTTCAAACGTGACACATCGATCCTGGTCTTGTTTTTCGATGGTTGCAGATTGATCAGTTCCTGCCCGGTCAGGTCACAAATACGGATACTTTCAATTATCGAATTGGATTCAGCCTCGAGGGTATTGGTGGCAGGGTTCGGGAAGATACGGAAATGAGATCTCAATTCAGGTTCAGGAATAGCAAAGGCGTTGGTGCTGAAATAGACATTATCGACATAGGCCACGCCCGCGCCTGCCGGTAAACCTGAAATAATCAGTTGCGCCAGATGGCTTCGTGAAGCAAGCGATGTAAAATCGGCCAGGGGAAGATTATAACTTATCCAGGTGTTATTCCCGATACCGGTAAACACCATTTCGTGCTCGGAGTCATCACCACCCGCATAATTGCCATCGTTTCCAAAATCGACCAGCTTAATCCGAAAGGTTGCCATGTTGGGTGACCAGATATCCATGTGAAAATATTGCATCGCACTTGCATCAATCAGGTTTGCACCCACGGTTTCAATACCGGCAAAATCCAGATCTGAATACCTTTTGGTATCATTTCCTTCAATCTGAACATCGGTAAGCGAAGCTACTGACCATTCGGTGAGCCATGTGTTCACTGGCACATTGGTGTAAGCATTGCTAAACATGGAGATTACCGCATCCTGGGCGAGAGTCGGCGTAGGTGCAGCAATATCAGGCATTACAAGTCCGGGCTGAGCCGAAAATGCGATGTTGTCGAAATAAATCACATTGGTGGCTGGCCTCACAGTAAAGTCAGGAAAAATGACAATCTGATCGTATGTGATGCCTTCGCTGGCCGAAAAATCAAAACTTAGTTCTTCCCATTGGTTCACCAGGGTGTTGGCCACCTTTATTTCGCCCAATGACCAACTGGCATTATCAACCAGCTTGATGCCGACATCACTGATGACAGATTTCCAAACCATAATTTTAATGACACTCGTTGCCGGAGATAGCACAAACGTGCCGATACCTGCGCCATGTTCCGTTTCGCAACCAGCCCAGGGAGCGCCGGTTTGCAACGCTGTAAACCTGGACACTGTTGCAGATGTGTTCAATCCGGAAGCATCTGGATTGGCGATGATTTCCAGTCCCGGATTGGAGTCATTTTCGAAAACCGTCCAGGTCCATGATGCTCCGTTGCCGCCAGTTTCGAAGTCGATGGGAACATTTTGTGCGATGCCGGGGATGGCTATCATCAAAAGGAGAAATAGTAGATTTTGTTTCATGAGCAAAGAGGTGTTGGAGGGTTTTGCAGGTTTTTGAAAAACATCCTATTTGGTTGATTTCCGACACAAATCAGAACCTGCTTAAAATATGTGTCAAAATTTAGTTAAAGATACGATAAATTATCAGTTTTTACATCATTAAGCAAGGCTTTTAACCTTTTAATCCAGTGAATATTTCCAAACCTGCTTTTGATGCCCTGAAATGATCTATTGTAGGATAAACCGGCTCCTGAACCGGGAATAGATCAATAATTAACGGATTATTGTATATCACAATTCGGCCAGATACCAGACCATGCAGAAATTATGTTGGGATCTTGATTGAAAATTGGATATTTTCACCTGTCCCATTCACAAAAACATTAGCGGATTAAACCAAATCCACCAACGCCCCGGATAAATCCGGAAATTTGAAAACAAAACCTTCCTTCAGCAACCTCTCCGGGTGGACCTTCTGTCCGGAAGTGAGTGCCGAAGCGCCTTCGCCGTAAACCAACCTCAAAGCAAAAGCAGGAACCGGGAGTATGGCCGGACGTTTAACGGCTTTACCCAGCGCCTTTGTAAAACCGGCATTGTCGGTAACCCCAGGCGCTGTGAGGTTAAACACACCACTAAGGGTTTTCTCAATCAAAAACAGATAAGCATTCATGAGGTCATCAATATGAATCCATGAGAATCCTTGTTTACCGCCGGCCACCGGACCACCCAATCCCATCCTGAAAGGAAAAAGCATTTTGTGAAGCGCGCCACCTTGTGCATCCAACACCACGCCAAGCCTGAAAATCGCTACTTTGGTATAAGGAGCCGCTTTCATTGCTTCGGCCTCCCAGTCGGTGCATACTTTCGCCAGAAAATCATGGCCATAACGCGCATTGGCTTCTGTGAACATTTCTCCGTCAGGATATATCCCGACTGCTGAAGTTGAAATAAACAAACGGGGCTTCGGGGTTGCAGCCGCAATAGCCTTTGCAAGCATTCCGGTAGTTTTGATGCGACTATCCAGAATTTCTCTTTTATACGATGCTGACCAACGGGCAACGATCGGGGCCCCCGCCAGGTTCACGACAACATCCACCTGGCTGACTTTTGCAGCCAGCACATCCATTCCCTTTGCAAAATCAACCCTTCCGGCTGAAACCACTTCAATTCCTTTTCCAATAAGTGCTGCTGTCAGGCTTTTGCCCACCAATCCGGTTGATCCACTAATTAATACCTTCATATTGAATTTTTTACATGTGTAAAGAATGCCGTAACAGGCTTCTTTATGGCTATTAAAATTATAGCTAAAAATCGTTTGCAGGATAAAAAACCTATACCTTTGCACCGTTTTTCGCTAAGCGCTTAACAAACAAACTTCTAAAAGGTTCTTACAAAAAAATCAACATACCCGCGATGGACAACAATACCAACATTAAACCAACGGAAAGGCTGTTTCAGGAATTTCCCGGTGTTTCGACCGATGCATGGGAGGCTAAAATAAAGGAAGACCTGAAAGGCGCTGATTATGAGAAGAAGCTGATCTGGAAAACCGCCGAAGGGTTCAGTATTAAGCCCTATTACCGGGCCGAAGACCTGGATAGCATCAAAGCGCTGACAGAAAGCCTTCCCGGACAATTCCCTTTCATTAGGGGAAATAAAACCAACGGCAACGACTGGAAAATATGTCAGGACATTGAATCGGCCGACATTAAAACTGCCAACCGGATAGCTGCCGATGCGCTCGCCCGCGGTGCCAATGCCGTTTCGCTGAATGTTGAGAATGTGAATACCGCCGGAGACCTCAAAGCCCTTCTGAAAGACATTGATGTTACCAAAACGACATTCAGTTTCAACTCTTCAAAATCGTACCCAAAATTTGCCGGGCTTCTGGTTGAAGCGCTTGGCGGGAATGCAGCCGAAACCTGCGGCTCGTTTGATTTTGACCCGATCAGTTACCTGCTGCTCAATGGGAACTTCCACTTTTCACATGAAAAAGATATTGCCGAAGCCCTTGAACTCCATAAAATCGCCGGTTACGGACTTCCTCATTTCAGACTGATCACCGTTAATGGCCACTATTTCCACAACTCGGGTTCCACGCTTACGCAGGAACTGGCTTTTGCCCTGGCTTCAGGAAATGAATACCTGGCAAGCCTCACCTCAAATGGGATTGAGATTGACAAGGCAGCAAAATCCATTATTTTTAGTTTTGCCAGCGGAAGCAACTACTTTATGGAAATTGCAAAACTCCGCGCTGCGCGTTTGCTTTGGGCCCGGATTGTTGAACAATACCAACCCAAATCGATGGAATGCGCCGCCATGCGAATTCATGTTACCACTGCCAACTGGAATAAAACCATTTATGACCCTTACGTGAACCTGCTGCGAACCACCACCGAAACTATGTCGGCTGCACTTGGCGGAGCAGACATCATTACCGTACTTCCTTTTGACCTTAACTTCAAAGAACCCGACGAATTCTCTACCCGGATTGCACGTAACCAGCAGATTATCCTGAAACAGGAATCGAGTCTTGAAAAAGTGGTTGATCCTGCCTCCGGCTCCTATTACATCGAAAGCCTGACTGCTTCCATGGCCGATTCGGCATGGCAGCTTTTCCTGAATGTTGAAGAAAAAGGGGGGTTGATTGAAGCCGTTAAAGCCGGATTTATTCAGGATGCCGTTGCAGCCAGCGCCAAACAGCGCAATGCTGACATTGCCGGCCGCCGGACCATTATGCTGGGAACCAATCAGCATCCCAACCCGTTGGAAAAGATGCTCGATAAAATCCAGGCTGACGAAGACTACGATGAAGAAACCACTGCCGGACCGGTTCCTGTTTATAAAATCATGGAAACCTACCGGGGTGCCGATGCCTTTGAAGACCTGAGGCTGGCCACCGAAATCTGGGAGAATGAAGGCAACAAACGGCCGCATGTTTTCCTGCTGACCATTGGCAACATAGCCATGCGCAAGGCAAGGGCCGGGTTCAGCACCGGTTTCTTCGGTTGTGCCGGTTACAAAGTTACCGACAATGCCGGTTTCAATACCGTTGAAGAAGGCGTAAAAGATGCCCTCGCAGCAAAAGCAGACATCGTTGTGATTTGCAGCAGCGATGAAGAATATGCAGAATTTGGATCAGCGGCAGCCAAAGCACTGAAACAGGCCAAGCCTGAAGTTCTTGTCGTAGTTGCCGGTTATCCGAAAGAAATACTTGAAACGCTCATTGAAGCCGGAGTGGATGAGTTCATTCATGCACGGGTCAATGTACTTGATACTTTGTACGGTTTCCAGCAGAAGGTGGGAGTCATGTTGTAATTGCGGATTGCGGATTGCGGATTGTGGATTATGGATTATGGGTTTCTATTTAGGGATAAAACAACATCAACTTTCAATGCAATTTGCTAAAATCCTAATAATAACAAATCTAATCCGAAATCCGAAATTTAAAAATAGTGTGAATCGAAAACAAATCAAAATATGCGTCCCGATTTTAAAAAAGTAAACCTCCGGTCGTTCGAAAAAGGCTCCGAAGCTGCCCTTCCCAAAGGGAGCGACTGGATGACCACCGAACAGATCCCGGTGAAACCGGTGTTCACGGCCGCCGACCTGGACAAGATGGAGCATCTGAACTATGCTGCCGGTATTGCGCCTTTTCTGCGTGGCCCATACAGCACCATGTATGTGATGAAACCCTGGACCATCCGCCAGTATGCCGGATTCTCCACTGCTGAGGAATCCAACGCCTTCTACCGCCGCAACCTGGCCGCCGGTCAGATGGGCCTCTCAGTGGCGTTCGACCTTGCCACACACCGCGGTTACGACTCCGACCACGAACGCGTGGTTGGCGATGTGGGCAAAGCCGGTGTAGCCATCGACTCCATCCTCGACATGAAGATATTGTTCGATCAGATTCCGCTTGATAAAATGTCGGTTTCGATGACCATGAACGGCGCCGTACTTCCTGTACTCGCCTTCTACATTGTTGCCGCAGAAGAGCAGGGCGTTTCCATGGATAAATTGATGGGAACCATCCAGAACGATATCCTGAAGGAATTTATGGTGCGCAACACTTACATTTATCCGCCAACGCCTTCGATGAAAATCATCGCTGATATTTTTGAATTTACTTCAAGAAATATGAAGAAGTTCAACTCGATCTCCATCAGCGGTTATCACATGCAGGAAGCCGGCGCCACCGCCGACATTGAACTGGCCTATACCCTGGCCGACGGACTTGAATACATCCGTGCCGGAATCAAAGCCGGGATCAACATTGATGCGTTCGCCCCGCGGCTCTCTTTCTTCTGGGGCATTGGCATGAACCATTTTATGGAAATCGCCAAGCTGCGCGCTGCCCGTTTACTTTGGGCGAAGATTGTGAAACAGTTCAACCCGACGGATGCCAAATCGATGGCATTGCGCACCCATTGCCAGACATCGGGATGGAGCCTTACCGAACAGGATCCGTATAACAACGTAACCCGCACCGCCGTTGAAGCGCTGGCTGCTGCGCTGGGCCATACCCAGAGCCTTCATACCAATGCGCTGGATGAAGCCATCGCCCTGCCCACCGATTTCTCGGCCCGCATTGCCCGCAATACACAAATCTATATGCAGGAAGAAACCAACATCTGTAAAGTGGTTGACCCGTGGGCAGGCTCCTATTATGTTGAGTCGCTCACCCATGAACTGATGCACAATGCCTGGAAACTGATCGAAGAAGTTGAACTTCTCGGAGGTATGGCCAAAGCCATCGAAACCGGCATCCCCAAGATGCGCATCGAGGAAGCGGCTGCCCGCAAGCAGGCACGCATCGACTCAGGCCGCGATACGATTGTGGGCATCAACAAATACCGACTGGCCAGGGAAGACCCGATGGATACCCTTGAAGTGGACAATACCGCCGTGCGCGAAGCCCAGCTTAAACGCCTGGCTACCCTGCGCGCCAACCGCAACAACGAAGAAGTTCAGCTTGCACTGGATGCCCTGACCACTTCAGCCCAAACGGGCGAAGGCAACCTGCTGGCACTCGCGATCGACGCCGCCCGCAAACGCGCATCGCTGGGTGAGATTTCAATGGCACTCGAAAAAGTTTATGGAAGGTACAAAGCCGTGATACGTTCAATTTCAGGAGTTTACTCCTCAGAAGCCGCCGACAACAGCAGTTTTAAGAAAGCCTGCGAACTGGCCGACAATTTTGCCGCAATGGAAGGCCGCCGCCCCCGCATTATGATTGCCAAGATGGGCCAGGACGGACACGACCGCGGCGCCAAGGTGGTTGCTACCGGCTATGCCGACATCGGATTTGATGTGGACATCGGACCCCTCTTCCAGACCCCCGCTGAAGCCGCACGTCAGGCGGTGGAAAACGATGTGCATGTGCTGGGCGTATCCAGCCTCGCCGCCGGGCATAAAACCCTGGTGCCCCAGGTCATCGAAGAACTTAAAAAACTGGGCCGCGAAGATATTATGGTCATCGTGGGTGGCGTAATCCCTCACCAGGACTATGATTTCCTCTATAAAGCCGGAGCCATGGCCATTTTTGGGCCGGGTACGGTGATTCCGGATGCGGCGATTAAGATGCTTGAGATTTTGATAGATGCAAGGAAATAAGGGTGAAAGAATTTCTAATTTCTAATTTCTAATGACTAATTTCTAATTTCTAATGACTCAATGAATACAAAGAAAGGGATCCGGGAGGGTTCCTTTTTTTTATGCAGATAGTGAAAAAATTGTCAATATTCATGCACCTTGGATTACCAATTTTGAATATTCCCAATTATTCTACTGGAGAATATCCCCTATAAAAATACAAATAACATCAAAAGCAAAAAAACAACTCCAAATTGAGCGTTTTCAATGGCAAATTTGGGCTCACGTTAATTTATTGGGGACTAAGCAAAAAGTTTGCAAAGTCTAAAGAGGAAGAATTGCGTATCAGATACACCTCTTAAATTAGCTCTGAAGAGTTTTATTTTAGAGTTAAATGATTCTGCATTGGCATT
>JBBQIQ010000108.1:0-13579 GCA_038325075.1 Bacteroidales bacterium
AGAGCTCACCAACCGAGAGCTCACCAACCGAGAGTTCAGGGGCCGAGGTCGGAAGTCAGAAGTCGGAAGTGGGAAGTCGGAAGTCGGAGGTCGGAAGTCGGAAGTCAGCCCTTAGATGCGCTCAGGGACCGAAGTTAGAAGTTAGAAGTCAGAAGTCGGAGGTCAGAGGTCGGAGGTCGGAGATCGGAAGTAGGGGGTAAGATGTAAGATGGATTAAAAAAATCCGAAATCCAAAATCCGAAATCCGAAATTAGAAATTAGAAATTTCTCTCACTCCCCCCTTCCCCTTGACCCATTTTACTAGTCTCCCTGTGTAATCTGCATCTTCGATATTTCCACTTCACCGCCTTCCGAATAAATACTAATCCAGTTGTTGTCCAAACGGTACCAGCGGTCCTGAATGCTTACCCTTACAATATAGTCGCCGGTTTCCTGCGATTTGATGCTTCTGAGTACGATTCCCCCGCTTTTTTGTCCGTCGATGCCATAATTTAAATAAACTTTGGGCTCAATCTCACCGGTTTTTCTCGCTTTTATAATAACATAATTATTCTTACGCAGGCGCATCTCGATGGGCTTAAACTTAAACTTCTGTTCTGAATCGGAAGATATTAAGATTGGCTCAGAAACCAGGTCAACCATCGCATGTTCTTCCATGTATTTTCTGATCTTCCTGATCATTTCATAAGGGTATGTTTCATCGGGTTTGGCTATTCCGGCCTCTTCATACGCATCAATTGCCTGATCGAGAATCTTATCCTGGTAAGCCTGATCGGCTTTCATGATAATTTTGTTGTAAGCATCCGTCTGGTTGCGCGAACGTTCCATCAGGATGTTGTTTATCTCAATAAGTTTGTTCTTTGGGAAAGCTTCTTCCGGCTTCAGGGAGGAAGCATTCTCATACAATTTCCGGGCACTCGTATAATCCTGAAGTGAGAAAAGCCTGTTTGCATTCTCTATTGCCTCATTGTATCCTTGATCAGCTAGTTGTTTCTGTTCCGAAAGGATAGAATTAATCGCTGTGATTTGAGCAGCCGGGTGCGTTTCAGAAGGTTTTAACGCCAGCGCTTTCTGATAGGACACCAGGGCATTCCCGTATTCTTTAACATCAAAAAGTCGGTCGGCTTCAGTTAAAGCTGTTTGATAATTTTCTTCCAGCGATTTCCGTTCTGCCTTCTTCTGGATGATAAGGGCAATTCTGTCTTTTGGATATTGTTCACCGGGCTTCAACTTCAGTGCTTCGTTGTAAAATGCAGTTGACTCATCCCAGGCTGCTTTGTTAAACTGACCGTCAGCCCTTTCAATTGCTTCTGCGTAGGCTTGTTCCGTTTGGGCAATTTCACCTTTTTGTGCATTTATGCTGGCTATCTGTTGGACGGGATAGGTTTCAGAAGGCATCAATGCTTGTGCTTCGCGATAATTGCTGAGGGCAGGGTCATAGTCTTTCAGATTGTAAAGCCGGTCAGCCTCAGCAATCAGATTTCTGTATGTTTCACTTTTTTCTTTATTTGCCGAAATAAGGTTTTTGATCTTCCCGATTTGCTCCTGAGGATAGCTTTCGTTTGGTTTTAAATCTTTCGCTTCCTTGTACTTGAGAGCTGCTGCATCCAGCTCGCCGGAATTGAACAAACGATCAGCATCCGCAACAATCCGAAGGTAATTGCCATTTTTCGTTTTCTGATCAGCAAGGCTCTTTTCAATCTGACTGATTTTCTCTTCAGGATATTTTTCAGCGGGTTTCAGTGCTCTTGCATTTTCAAAGGCACTTAACGCAATCTCAAGGTTTCCTGAAGTGATAGCTTTGTCACCTTCAGCAATGCTTTTTGTGTAGTTTTCTTCCAGCGACTTACGCTGTTCAATTATGCTGTTGATAGCTGTTATTTTTTCCTGTGGATATATTTCAGAAGGCTGGATAAGCAAAGCTTTCTGGTATTCCGGCAGCGCCTGTTCATATTTGGCTTCGCTGTAATATTTATCTGCGCTTGCAATCTGCTGGTTATAGGCTGCCTGTTTTGCTTTCAGTTCATCAATCTGATTGTTGATCTTAACAATCTGATCTGCAGGATATTCCTCCAGTGATTTTATGGTTAGGGCCTGATTGTATGCTGCCAAAGCTTCCGGCAACGATCCGGACTGGTACAGAAGATCGGCATCAGCAATATGCTTCTGATATTGTTCTTCCATTGACCGGTTGGCTGCAAGAATGGTGTTTATTTTTGCAATCTGCTCCTGCGGATAGCTGCTGCCGGCCATAATTGCCAATGCCTGCTGGTATCCGCTCAATGCAGCATTGTAATCACCCGACCCCATTGATTTGTCAGCCAATGCAACTGCCTGGTTGTAGGATACTTCCTTCTGTTTAATCAATTCAATGGCTTCCTGACTTTTGGTTATTTGTTGCGAGGGGTATAATTCACCGGGCTTCTGTTTAAGGGCCGACTGATATAGTGCAATTGCCTCCTCCCAGGCTGAAGACGCGAATTTCTGATCGGCATCAGCAATGGTTTTTTCATAAGCATTGCGAGTCGCCTGTTCATCGCTGATCAACCTGGTTATGGCTGCAATCTTCTCATTGGGATACGATTCCTCAGATTTGACTTCTGCCGCTTCCCTGTATTTTGAAATCGCATCTGTGTAATCTTTCGCGTTGAAAGACTGGTCGGCTTCCACAATCAGATTTGTGTAAACTTTATTCCTTTCCGCTTCTTTCCGGGCTAGCAACAGGCCGGCAATCTCCTCAATTTTTTGCTTCGGATAAGTTTCTCCGGGTTTCAGGTCATTGGCCTTCTGAAATTCATGTTTCGCTTCTGCATACTGTTTTGTATCATAAAGCTGGTTACCCGATGAGATTGTTTTGGCATACTCTTCATCCAGGTTCTTCTTCTGATCGAGCACTAAATTGATTTTTTCGATCTGCTGCGAAGGGTATTTTTCACCGGGAAGAATTTTTGAAGCGTTCTGATAAGCGGTCAATGCTGTTTCATAATCTTTATCATTAAATAATTTATCGGCAGAAGCAATGGCAAGCTGGAAATTCTGTTGAGCATCCTTTAGATTTGCAGAACCTTCAGTTACCCGCTCAAGCATGCTTTTCGGGTAGTTTTCGCCTGGTTTTATTTTCAGGGCCTGTTCATATTTTAGCCTGGCGGTTGTATAATCGCGGTTCATATAGGCTTCATCACCGTCTGAAAGGGTTTTTTCGTATGCATCCTTCAATGCTTTATCAGCAGTTGTTTTTGCATCAATCTCTCCAATCCGTTGCCTGGGGTAACTTGCAGACTGGTCGATCTTCGAGGCTGCATCATAGGTGGCCCGGGCTCCGGTCATATCTTTAGCGGCAAAAAGTTTGTCAGCATCCGCGATTAGTTTGTTAAACTGTTTAATGCTCTCCTGTTTGGCCAGATTAAGTCTTTCAGCCTCAGCCATTTTATCCCTTGCTGTTTTTTCTTCTGGTTTGATATTTACAGCAATCTCAAACTGGCTTCGGGCCGAGGTATAATCTGATGCATCCATAAAACGGTTTCCACTCTCCATGGCCTGGGTATATCGTGCTTCATCCGCCGGATCAATATAAAATTTTCTTATGTATGTCAGTTTGTCTTTTGGGTATTTGGCTGAAGGGTCTATAACCAGGGCTTTCTGGTACTCAGCTTTTGCATTGGCATACTCCTTTGAAGCGAGGAACTGCTCTCCTTTGGTAATGGCATCTTCGAAAAGCTCAAGTTTGGCCTTCTCATCGGGACCTACAGTTTGAGCCTTTAATGGCTGAATACTATAAGTGAGCAAGACAAGGCTTATCAGAAATGACACGTTGACAGGAAAATACAATTTAAAAGCAGCAGATTTCATTACATTCTCTTGATTAGTAGAAATAAAATATTGGTCCGGTTTTCAGGCGGACTTATGCTAAACGCAGATTGAGTGATTTTATTTTGATGTTCAATGATGTTTGCCTAAACAATGCCATCGCTTTAATCCAACAGCAGTCCGTCTTTCATCATCAGCCTTCTGTCTGCCATTTCGGCCAGTTCCTCATTGTGGGTTACAATTACAATGGTTTGATGAAATTGATCACGCAAATCGAAAAAGAGTTGGTGCAATTGACGGGCATTGGCTGAATCAAGGTTGCCCGACGGTTCATCGGCCATTAAAACGGCTGGTTGGTTAATCAGTGCACGGGCTACAGCCACCCTTTGCTGTTCTCCTCCCGAAAGTTCTGAAGGCTTATGGGTTGCACGATCGCCGAGATTCAGAAAATTCAATAGCTCCATTGCGCGGTGCTCAGCTTCTTTTTTATTGATTCTTGCAATAAAAGCAGGAATGCAAACATTCTCAAGTGCAGTAAATTCAGGCAACAGGTGGTGAAACTGAAATACAAATCCAATTTTCCTGTTGCGGAATTCGGCAAGTTTCCGGTCGTTCAGTTTGCCCGTGTCGATTCCATCAACCATCACGTCTCCCGAATCGGCCTTGTCGAGCGTACTCAGAATATGCAGCAGGGTTGATTTGCCGGCACCGGATGCCCCGGTAACCGAAACAATTTCACCTCTTTGGATGTCAAGGGAAATGCCTTTCAGCACTTTTAAGCTGTCATAGGCTTTTGTAATGTTGCGGGCTTGTATCATAAACAATTGAATGCCCGGCAAAAGTAAGCAATTTGAGTGATTATTGCAGTAAGGCGATGGCGTGGATAGTTGAGCCTGGAATTATTTTTAATGTCAGATTGATTGTTTGGAGGAGTTCGCCAATTTAAATATAAAACATTGATATACTTGCATTTACCATTAAATCTCATAGCATTTCTGTTGCCGGGGTTAGTGACCCCGTGTATAATCTTTTCAACCATGCCTGATGGTCCTGTCACTGGGCATCAACCACGAAATCGTCTTCGTAAACCTCGATCTGAAGGTCAGCACCAACCAATTCAACAAGCCATTTGTATCCATGCTTTACAATCAATCTGATTTTAATGTATCCCATTACAGGATATTTTAATGTTGCCATCATAATTAATGTAGTTTAAAATGTGAATTTCAGTTTTCTCATTACAGGTTTTTTCCCCTGCCATATAAGACTTTATTCCAATTTTGATAAAATGTAACTTTTATGCAAAATTGTAAAATCTAACGCTACAGAATGTTAAGCAAAAATTAAGTTAGTGTGATTTATATTTAAGCTAAGTTGAGTGATTTGAGTTTAGCGGTAAATCGCTTTGCACAGGGTCACCCCACCTTAAATTGTTGTGATTCTCCTAAGATTTGAAACTGTAAACTTGTGAATTGCTTACAATATTTTTAACGATTGAGTAATTCATAAAAGGGAATCTCTTAAATTGGGTTTAAGGTAAATCCGTCATCCTGAAGGCAGGGATATCAGAGGTTATAAGGTTAGCCTTGATTTACCGGAACAATAATATTTTTCAATGCCATGTCAGACCAGGCGGTTTGTCCTGGGTAAGATTTAACCATTGTTTCCATGCAGTACTTCTGTATGTCAGGTCAATCAGTTCTTTCCATGATAGAACGGCTTAAAACTTATTGAAATATATTGGTTTGAACCGGTAAAGGGATTCTTTCTGGTTATTTAAGCCTGCTTCTTTTCAGTTGCAGATAGTCAAGGTGATAGAGTGCTTTAATGCTGAACATGTTGAGCTGTGGTGCTCCAAACATCTGATCGAGGTTGTCGGCAAATCCGATATCGTAAATTTTATCTTCGTACTGAATCGCATTTTTCCAGACCATACTGAGCATACTGCCCGGTGCAAATTCCCAGCCAAGCACCATATCAATGCTAAAATAGTTGTAATTATAGTTTGCATCGTATTCTAAATCCGGGTCCGGTTCAAGCCTGCCATCCTGATTTAAGGTGTAGAATCCCCGATATTCGGCTGTTTGCCAGAAATGGCGAAGCAAAAGACTGGTAGAAATGCGCCGGGATATCATATACCTTCCTGAAAACGTATTTTCAAGGGTTGCTATATCCCTTCTGCCAAACCATATAGTTTCAGTATTTTGCCCGACATAGCCTAAGTCGCCCGGATTTAAACCTAAACCAGTTTTGTGCCTGATGGAGAACCGGTTGCTGAGCCTGAGGATTGGCTCAAGTTCGAACCATGTATAGCGGTTTTTGTCAAAATCACGGGCATAGTAAAACTGCCCGTCAAGTGCGAACTTTTTCCGGTAGTCACTTGAAAAGCCAACCCATCCCTGGGTGTAGCCCGGAGCTACATAATACCGTCCTTCCAGGCGGGGTTCGTAAAAATCGTACCGGTCAAACGGGGAACTTGTGAGGCCCCACCAAATGGAAAAGTAGTTTCTGAAAGTTGAATTGCCTTTATAAGTAAAGGTTGCATTGACATTTTGCTTGCCATCGAGCCTTCTGGTCTGATCAATACCAAAACTCTGGGCAAAATTCAGAAAGGCTCCGAATGGTTCATAAATCCGGTAGCTAACATATATTCCACGGTTCTGTTGATTTCGCGTGCGGTTAATGCCCAGATCGTTGATGTTAAAATGTTTGTCGAGGGCACTCTGATAAATGCTGAACTGAAACTTCCCACGGCTTTTTATAAAGAATATTCCATAATTATACCCAACGTATTTCTCACCACCAAAATACTTTGAATCAGTCCCGGATTTGTTCCATTTCGAGGCGGCAAGGTTCATCCCCAAAAAATAGGTCTTGGATTTATCGCCTATCGTTGCTCCACCACCGGTCACATTTGAATCATCCCATCCGCCTGGTCTTGTAACATTGGTGTTGATGAAGTAAACAGAAGAGTTGTTGGGCAAAGCCTGGTCCACAACCATAATGTTGTAGTTGGTAGCCGGATCTGTGAGGATTTTTCGCTTTTCACCTGAAGTGCTGTCAGTGGCCGTGGCCCAGGTATTGCCGGTTACAGCATTGAACAATCCAATTCCAAGCCCGCTGGCAGTGCGCCCCGACAATTTTGTAGCATTCAGTAAGCGGGCTGTAATGGGATTGTTGGTAACTGTTTCATCTTCGTTAAGCATTCCATAAACAGAGTTATACAACAAGGGGGTTCGCCCGATGCGCCTTGAATAGAAAAGGCTCCCTTTTTGAAAAAGGTCGGTTCCTTCGTTGAAGAATGTCCGGTTTTCGTCATAGATCAGTTCAAGTGCTGTCAGGTTTTTTTGGATCTTATCCGATTGTACCTGGCTGAAATCCGGCAGAAGGATCATATCCAAGGTAAAACTTTCATTAATACCATATTTAATATCCATGCCGCCATTGTATGCGCCCGACCAGGCATTGTCTTTCAGTAATGGATCGCTGTTATGTTGCAGGCTACCCGATACATAAGGCGTAAACGAGAGTCTTAATGGTGGTTCAATATTTTCGAAACCGGTCAGTTTGCCCCAGTAAACCAGTGAGTTGCCCGATCCTTTTTCCTCAGGTGCCCATTGAATCTCTTCTCTGTACCGACGAATTTTTCTGAATGCCTGAAATCCCCATTCCTGAATTTCTTTTTTAGGAAATCTGAGTGCCGAATAGGGTATTCGCATTTCAACCACCCAACCACTGGAAGTAATTTTTACTGAGCTTTCCCAAACCGCATTATAGGTTCCATCCTGCATGCGGCCATCAATTTGCACCCCGGAAGCCGATACTATGAAAAAATAGGCATCCTGTTGATTGCAATAAGTGTCGAAGCCCACTCCGAAATAATCTGCGTTCAAATCTTCGTTGTCGCGTTCGCCCAATTGTCTGGCTATACTGTCAGGTTCCGAATCGCTCATTACAGCGGCAATATATATTGCTTCGTCATCATAAAGCAGATATACCTTAGACGGCAGACTGGGGTTGGCGTTGAAGACCGGCTCATATTGCCTGAATTCTGTTAGAACGGTTGCTGTTTCCCATCCTTTTTCATTGACATTACCATCAATGCGGGGAGCATTCACCGCTCTGCTGATTTTCGCAGTCGGAGTGTTGCTTCCTGAAACAGTTGTGTTTACTAACAGTAGAATAAAAAATACTGATAATTGTAACGCATTATTTGTCATCTTATTAATATTATTATTATTACTTATAAATTTCATTTGTCCTCTTTACTTGAATTTTTTCTTTAATTGAGATTTAACAATTCTTTGTTAAACTTTTGCAATTTATTGGAAACTAAATAGTTGTGTAAACAGTTTATTTATTCCCAAATGTCTGATAACCAATTATCTGCGTCTTAGCTTCTTTGCCTGCCTGATTGCTTGAGAATCAAGCAGACAAGCGTGAGGCAAAAATACAACGGACTTTTGATTTAATGAACAATGGTTTAAAATTGATGGAATATTGAAATTCTTTTATCTTTGCCTGAACCGACAGCCCTTTTCATTGTTTACTAACGAGCTATAGCAAAATTAGAAGTTTTTCTGTTAGTCGGAAAAAAAAAGGATAAATTCTCTTTACTATTTGATAAATTAAAAACAATACAAATTATGAATCTTCATGAATACCAGGCAAAACAAATTCTCCGGTCTTTTGGGGTTCCTATCCCTAAGGGAATTATAGCCGATACCCCTGAGATAGCTGTAAAAGCGGCTGAGGAAATTCAACAGGCGACCAACTCAGACCGTTGGGCCATTAAAGCCCAGATACATGCCGGCGGTAGGGGCAAGGGTGGGGGTGTTAAAATTGCCCAGTCATTGCATGAGGTTTGGGAAAAATCTTCACAGATAATTGGAATGACCCTGGTTACTCCCCAAACCGGACCAGGTGGAAAACTCGTTGGTAAAGTTCTGGTTGAACAGAATATATTTTATCCGGGCGAAACCGAACCGAAAGAGTTTTATATGAGCCTGCTTCTCAACAGGGCTTCGGGTAAAGTTATGGTGATGTATTCAACCGAAGGTGGAATGGATATTGAGGAAGTTGCCGCTCATACACCACACCTTATATTCACAGAAGAAATTGAACCCAGTGTCGGTCTCCGCGATTTCCAGTGCCGAAAAATTGCCTATAACCTGAAATTGGATGGTGCCGCCCACAAGAATATGCAGCAATTCGTCAAGGCTTTGTACAATGCTTACATGGGTACAGATGCCACCATGCTTGAGATTAACCCGGTTTTTAAAACATCGGATAACCTGGTAATGGCAGCAGATTGTAAAATGAAGCTTGACGACAACTCCTTGTTCCGTCATCCGGATTATGCAGCCATGCGCGACCTTACCGAAGAAGACCCTGCTGAGGTTGAAGCGGGGCAATATCAGTTGAATTATGTCAAGCTCAATGGTAATGTCGGATGTATGGTCAATGGTGCCGGATTGGCAATGGCAACTATGGACATCATCAAACTTTCGGGTGGTGAACCGGCCAACTTTCTCGATGTGGGCGGAACAGCCAATGCCCTGCGTGTTGAACAGGCTTTCCGCATCATTATGAAGGACCCGAATGTTAAAGTAATACTTGTTAATATTTTTGGTGGCATCGTTCGATGCGACCGGGTAGCCCAGGGAATCGTGGATGCTTACAGGAATATTGGCGATATTGATATTCCGATAATTGTAAGATTACAGGGTACCAATGCAGAAGAAGCTAAATTGCTGATTGAAAAATCAGGCTTAAAAGTTTATTCAGCTGTCTTGCTACAGGAAGCTGCCAGTTTGGTTACAACTGTACTTCAGAACTAAGAATCAACTTTATACAGAAAAAAATGGGTCTCTTTTTAAGGGACTCATTTTTTTTTAAAAGCGAAGTCCTGAAAGAAACCAGATGTTCAGGGTGTTACTGATGATATAAATGCGGCTCCATTGTTATCTACAATCGTCATATCTGCAGTGTCAACCGTGCCATCGCCGTTAACATCCGAAGCAATATAACCCGATGCAAAAACAGAAGCATCGTTATCAACCGGTGTCATATCGCCCGTATCAATGGTTCCGTCCTGGTTTACATCCCCGCCGTAAACTGTAAATGTGCCGTCTGTCATCTGTTTTAGATTATTTCCAAACACCTGTTCCTGAATTATAAACGAATGGTTGATTGAACTTCCATCAAAAGATACCGGCGCAAAACTGCATGTTTCAATACTGTTCCTTTGTCTGACGGAGATATAATAAAATCCGCTGTGAGTGCCGAGTTACAGAAGTTGTGGCACATAAACCTGCTTCATAGGTGTCAGTATTAAACAGCGTTAACAATTGTCCGCCTTCAACTGCCTGGCCACTGACCGGATGATGAGCCTGATCAACAAGCAGGAAGTTACCTGTACCAAGTATATCCTGAGCATCAATAATTCCTGAGGACTCTTCATCCTTCCGGAATGGATTCCTATATCCCCAAAGCGCGCAGGGTCATGTCTGGCTATCAGTTTTAGATTGTCAGTTGCAATCGTGTATTGCCACACTTTTGCATTGTGAGCCTGGTTTGAAGGGTCTTCCTGAAGAAGCACGTGACCGAATTTGTCAATGGTCATATTATCCAACATTTGTTGGAACCAAATCAGTAGATTCGGAGGGAAGGGGAATAGTATCCTGCAGGTGTATCATGGAACATTACCAATAACCCAGGTTTATACCCAAATTGAGCGATTTGAAGAAGAAAATCGCTCAATCGATAAAGAAATTGTAAGCAATTCACTGATACTCATTTTAAGGTTTTTGGTGAATTGCAACAATTTCCCAACCGGGGTTTACTTAAGTAAAGCGATTTGTCGCTGCACTCCAATCGCTCAACTTAGGTTACATATTATAAAATCAAAACAATGGTGGCGGAGGATTGTTCCGGGAAATGGGATTTAATGTATTTTTACCCTGTGCTATGAGAACATCATTTTCCTTTGCATTTTGGTTTATCCCGAATCCTGAAATGGATATATAAAATATTTTAAATTAATGGATACAGTTGTTATTATTATCTTTTGCGTTTTACTGCTGATTGCATATTTATTTGATCTAACTTCCTCAAACACTAAAGTACCTTCTGTCATCCTTCTGCTGATTCTTGGGTGGTTAGTAAGGCAATCAACTATTTTCTTCGGAATTCAGCTTCCGGATTTCTCGTTTATTCTGCCGATGCTCGGGATGGTAGGGCTAATTCTCATAGTTCTCGAGGGTTCTTTTGAATTGGAATACAATAAGTCAAAAATCGGTCTTATATCAAAATCATTTTTCGGGGCAATAATCTCCGTCCTGATAACAGCTTTTGTGTTTGCTTTTCTATTTATGTATTTTGGGCAGTTTTCACTTAAAGATAGCTTGACGAATGCGATTCCTTTTTGTATAATCAGCAGCGCGATTGCAATTCCCAGTGTCAGAAACCTGGCTCCCTGGAATAAAGAATTTATAATATACGAGAGCAGCATTTCTGACATTTTTGGAGTTTTATTTTTTACTTTCATTTCGCTTAACACAGTATTCAACTTTAATTCGTTTCTTTATTTTGGCTATGAGATAGTTGTTATGACGATCATAGCTTTTATTGCTTCAATCGGTCTTTCATTCTTACTGAGTAAAATTAACCACCCTATTAAATTTGCTCCCATTATCATTCTGATAATTTTAATCTATTCAATTTCAGAAATATACCATTTACCGGCTCTGATATTTATACTGATATTTGGTTTGTTTATCGGCCATATTGATACACTGAAGCGATTTAAATGGATTGAAGTTTTTAAACCAGATCTCTTAATCAAGGAAGTCAGAAGGCTTGAGGAACTTGTTATTGAGGCGGCATTCCTGGTTCGGGCTCTGTTCTTTATTTTATTCGGCTACCTGATTGAAACCTCTGAGATATTAAATGTTGACACAATTTACCTGGCAGTACTTATCGTTTTCGTTATCATATCCTTCAGGGCAATACAACTGCTGATTTCAAAACTTGAGATAACCCCGCTTCTGTTTATTGCTCCCCGGGGGCTTATAACCATACTCTTATTTATTACTATCAGCCCGGAAAGTCAGATATTCCTTGTTAATAAATCATTGATAATTCAGGTGATCGTAATATCTGCTTTAGTCATGATGTTTGGCTTAATGTTTTCGAAAAAGAAAGAGAAGATAATTTCCCCCTCACCTGAAAAATGAAATGTTTCGAAAATAGTCGTAATTTGAAATATTTAAACATTGTTGTCCGGTAAATATTAAGAATAATCTTGACACCAAGTGACCAAGTCACCAAAATTGCACTAATCAGATAAATAAATTTGTGCTTTTTGGTGTATTTGTGCTTTGGTGACAAAAAATAAAAAGTAAGGCCCATGAAGCCAATAATTGTTCTAATTCACCATTATCAATCATTTCAAAGCATCCCAACAATTTTTCCCGGAGACTGGTGATATTAAATGATTATTTAACCAGACTTCAGGCTTTGGTTTCTGTTCTGGTCGGTATAGTGCCACATAGAGTTATTGAAGAAATTTATCATTTATCCTACCTTCTTTGTCTGCCAGGATGTATAACAGACATAAAAAAAACAGCCGGTTATCAGCCGGCTGTCCCCCAAACTATTCATGAAAACTACTACTTTGCGTATTCCGCAACAATATCTTTAACGCCATCCGGAGCAACACGTCCATATACCTTGTCACCTACCAAAACTACCGGTGCAAGACCGCAGGCACCCACGCAACGGAGACAAGCCAATGAGAACTTGCCATCAGGAGAGGTTTCTCCGACATTGATTTTCAGGATACGTTTAAACTCTTCAATTACTTTCTCCGCACCCCGGACATAACATGCTGTTCCAAGGCAGATTGAAACCGGGTGTTCACCCTTGGGCAGCATCGTGAAAAATGAATAAAATGTCACTACGCCATAAACATGCGCTACCGAAACATTTAACTCTTTGGCGATTACTTCCTGAACTTCAGCAGGCAGATAGCCAAAGATGCCCTGTGCTTTATGCAGCACATTGATTAATTCTCCCTTTTCGTTGTTAAACGATTTACAAACATCGCGAAGTTGGTCGAGTTTGTTTTCTGATAATTTTATAATTGCCATGATCTGAATTCTTTTTTGTTTTTGAAAATTGGTGCCGACGGCTGTTTCAGTTAACAGCCGCCTGGCAAATTATCCTTTATTCAATCGTAATATCTTTACTCTTATCAAAATAGTGGGTATGAAGCAGGTGATGCGCCTTTTCGCTCAGCGGTTTACCGAGAAACTCTTCATAGAGTTTTATGATAAAAGGATTTTCGTGCGATTTTCGGATCGCTTTACCTGCATCTTCGCGGTAAATTGCTTTCTGGCGGGCTTTAATGATGGATGAATCGCCATGATGCAGTGGTTGACCTCCACCACCGATGCAACCACCCGGGCAGGCCATAATTTCAATGGCATGATATTCAGATTTACCGTCTTTGATATCCTGCAACAGTTTACGTGCGTTGCCAAGTCCATGGGCAATGCCAATCTTTATTGGAAGTCCGTCGAAATCAATGGTTGCTTCACGAATGTATTCCATACCCCGAAGCTCTAAGAAATCAATTTTTTGAAGCTTCTTGCCTGTGAAAACTTCATAGGCAGTGCGGCAGGCTGCTTCAATTACCCCTCCGGTGGTTCCGAAGATAACTCCTGCACCGGTTGATTCACCCATCGGATTATCAAAATCTTCGTCAGGC
>JBBQIQ010000109.1:0-13472 GCA_038325075.1 Bacteroidales bacterium
GTGATGGTGCTGTCGCATAAGATAGCCAGGCGTTCCACTACATTGCGGAGCTCTCGTATATTTCCCGTCCAGGTAATATCCTGAAGTGCTTTCAATGCATCTTCTTCAAAAGTCATCATTGGTTTGCCGCTGCTTTCGCAGATGTCGTTTATAAAATAGTTGGCCAGCAATGGGATATCTTCCTGCCGCTCGTTAAGTGAAGGCACATGAATAAGTATTACACTCAACCTGTGGTAGAGGTCTTCACGGAAATTCCTGTTTTCAATCTCTTCTTTCAGATTTTTATTGGTAGCTGCGATAACACGCACATCTACAGGAATATCTTTTTCGCCGCCAACACGCATTATTTTGTTTTCCTGCAATGCCCGCAGAACCTTAGCCTGGGCGGCCAGGCTCATATCGCCGATTTCATCAAGAAAAATAGTACCACCATTTGCCTGCTCAAAATCGCCTTTCCGTTGTTTGATGGCCGAAGTGAAAGAGCCCTTTTCATGACCAAACAGCACACTTTCGATTAGTTCGCCTGGAATTGCAGCGCAGTTTACTTCAACAAAAGGCCCCTCGGCCCGGTTACTGAGTTCGTGAAGCCAGCGGGCAACCAGTTCCTTGCCGGTTCCGTTGTTGCCCGTAATCAGAACTCTGGCATCGGTTGGTGCAACCTTTTCTATCATCTCCCTGATATGTAGCATAGGTTCCGATTCGCCGATCATCTCATAAGTTTTGCTAACCTTACGTTTCAGCACACGGGTTTCCTTCACTAAACTGCTTTTTTCCATGGCATTTCGGATGGTAATCAGCAGACGGTTAAGGTCCAATGGCTTGGAAATATAATCGTAGGCTCCACGCTTTATCGCATCAACGGCAGTTTCGATGTTTCCGTGCCCCGAAATCATCACAACCGGTGTGTCGTTCATCAGCAGAAGTTTATCGAGCACCTCGATGCCATCCATCTGGGGCATTTTGATATCGCAGAGGATAACATCAAATTTTTCCTTAGCCGCCAGCTCCAGGGCAGTCATTCCATCAGGAGCTTCATCCATCTGATAGCCTTCATATTCAAGGATTTCCTTCAGGGTGCTACGGATGCTTCTTTCGTCGTCGATTACTAAAATGCGTGCCATTGTTATTAAGTTGAGTCAGTTGGCAAAAATCGTAATTCAAAATTTAAAATTTGTTGGTCCCTGCGCCCCATGCCCTCCCGACGAAGTGGTCGGGATTCCCCAGCAAAAGAGTGCGGGGCAAGCTGCTTCGCTCCAAGTGCCCTGAGCCCTGAGCCCTGCGCCCTGAGCCCCATGCCCTGCGCCCTGCGCCCTGAGCTAAATGGGACGAGGGACGGGAAGTAGGGACGAAGGACGGCTTTGCCATGCTCCATGCCCTGCGCCCTGAGCCCTGCGCCCTGCGCCCTGAGCCATCATGCCTTATAAAACAGCCACTTCCACATTTCACCCCAACTTACCTTCTTGCCGTACATTAAAATTCCTGTGCGATAAATCCTTCCAGCGAGCCAGACAGCCCCGATAAAAGTAGCGGTTAGAATTGCCATTGATAAGGCCAGCTCCCAGTAAGGAACCCCGAATGGGATACGAACCATCATAATAATCGGAGAAGTAAATGGTATCATTGAGAACCAGAATGAAATGGGCCCTTCCGGATTGTTGATGACAAACTGGGCCATCACAATGGAAAGGATCAATGGGATGGTTATGGGCATCATAAACTGCTGTGTATCGGTTTCGTTGTCAACCGCAGCGCCGATAGCCGCAAACATGGCTCCGTAAAGCAGGTATCCTCCGAGAAAATAGAAAATGAAGGAGAAAATCATAATTCCGTAATTAATCGAGCCAAGTGCTTCAACTATCCGTGCCATACCATCAGGACTGTCGGTTTCTTCAGCAACAGCAGCGGTGCCTGCATCAGCCGGAATCCTGGTGCCCGGGCTGAATGCCTGGGTGGTTTCGGCCTTCTTGACCGAATCAGGCATAAAAGTCTGGAAAACAGTTACTATGGCCAATGTCAGAATAATCCAAAGCATAAATTGGGTCAGACCAACCAGTGCGACACCGACAATTTTGCCCATCATTAACTGAAAAGGCTTGACCGATGAAACGATAACTTCAACAATCCGGCTGACTTTTTCTTCTATTACACCGCGCATCACCTGCGAGCCAAACAGGAAAATAAAGAAATAGATCAGGATTCCGGCAAACATACCAACACCCATACTCACCTCAGTGAAGCTCTTCTCCTCTTTGCCTTTTTCTCCCATTTGGATGGAAGTCAGGTTGATATTTGTTTTGATGTTTTTCAGGATTTCTTCACTGATCAGCGACTCTTTCGATAAGGAATCATTGCCTAAAGAGTTATACTCGGGATTTACCTTCCTGATTTCTTTTAATATTTCAGCCCCGAGTTTCTGGCTCTCAACCTCTTTGGCCATAACATTCCTGAGATAGTTTTTCAGGTCGATGCTAGCCTGTTTTTCGCTATAGATCACCCCGGTGGTTGGCACACTGGCGGTTGGCCTGGGAATGTAAAGCAAGGCATAACCCTTTTTGCTGGTCATGTTGGTTTTGGCTGTTTCCAGATCGTCATATACATAGTCAAACCTGAAACGGTCGGAACTCTCAAACTTATTGATAAACCAACCGGTCTCATCCAATACATATATTTGTTTGGTTTCGTCCGATACCTGCGACAAATACACCGGTACAATAAAAATGGCTGCCATAAGAATCGGTCCGAGGATGGTCATCACTATAAATGATTTCTTTTGCACCCTCGAGAGGTATTCGCGTTTTATAACGAGAAGGATCTTGTTCATGGCCGGTTGTTTTGAAAGGTTGCAGAATTATTGACAGCGGCATTCACAGTTTCGATAAAAATGTCGTTCATCGTAGGAATAATCTCGACAAATGAATGAAAGGTTACATGCGGGATGAGTGCAGAAAGCAGTTCATTCTGACTGGTTCCTTTGGGGATTTTAATGGTCGCTTTTGAAATGTCATCTTCTTCCAGTTGATCGATCAATTCGAAGCCTGAAGGCAGGATGGTTCTCAATGATCCCTTGAAGTTATTGTATTCCAGCGCGAAAGTATTTGTCTTGTACGTGTTTCTTATTTCTTTCACACTGCCTTCCAGTATTTTGTGTGAATTATTGATCAGGGCAATATCGTCGCACAACTCTTCAACAGAAGCCATATTGTGGGTTGAGAAAATAATGGTAGCTCCGTTTTCCCTGAGTTTAAGGATCTCTTCTTTCAGCAGGTTAACATTGATGGGGTCGAAGCCACTGAAAGGCTCATCAAAAATCAGCAATGAAGGCTCATGAATAATGGTTACGATAAATTGCACCTTTTGCTGCATGCCTTTCGAAAGTTCTTCCACCTTTCTGTTCCACCAGCTTTGAATTTCAAATTTCTCAAACCAATATCTTAACCGCTTAAGTGCATCAGCCTTGCTGACACCTTTCAGTTGAGCCAGGTACAAAGCCTGCTCACCCACTTTCATTTTCTTGTAAAGACCACGCTCCTCAGGCAGATAACCAATGTGCTCTGCATGATGAGGTGCCAGTTTCTCGTTGTTGAAAAAGATTTCACCCTCATCAGGGCCGGTTATCTGGTTAATGATCCTGATGAGTGAGGTTTTTCCTGCACCATTCGGGCCAAGCAGTCCGAAAATGCTCTGTTTTGGCACGTCGATACTCACCCTGGTAAGCGCCGTATGATTGGCATACCTTTTCGTGATATTTTGTGCTGAAAAATAATAATTCATGTTGTCTTCGTTGGTAAATACCGGATTATCAAACAAAAAACCGGGGATGATTTCCTGTTAAACAACAATCATCCCCTGCTCATTTTTCTTCCATTGCAAAACTATTGAAAATACTCTTTCATCCTGTCGAAGAAGGATTTATCTTTTGCTTCCGGATGAGGTTTGAAGTTTTCTGATTTCAGCAGATTCTCCAGTAACTCCTGCTCCTGGCGGTTCAGGTTTCTTGGTGTCCATACGCTGATGTTGATCAATTGATCGCCCCGACCATACCCGTTGAGTGATGGAATTCCTTTGCCTTTGAGCCGCAGGACTTTACCGCCCTGGGTACCGGGTTCGATTTTAATCCTCACCTTTCCATCAATGGTTGGCACCTCAATGGATGTGCCCAGCGCAGCCTCCGGGAAACTTACGAAGTGTTCATACAAAATGTTGGTACCATCGCGCAATAAATCGGGATGTGGAGTCTCCTCAATCTGAACGATCAGATCGCCGGGAATACCGCCGCGGGGTGCTACATTGCCTTTGCCGCCCACCGAAAGCTGAATGCCTTCAGATACACCGGCAGGAATATTCAGGCTGATGACCTCCTCGCCCTTCATGGTACCGCTGCCACCACAGGTGGTGCATTTGTTAGTGATGGTCTGGCCTTCACCGTTGCAGTATGGGCAGGTGGAGGTCGTCTGCATCTGTCCGAGAAAAGTACTGGTGACGCGGGTTACCTGGCCGGTACCACGGCAATGGGAACAGGTGGAAAATGCTGAACCACCGGCTGCACCTGAACCATTGCAGGTGTTGCAGGAGACAAGTTTATTTACTTTGATTTTTTTCTCAACTCCGGTGGCTATTTCTTCGAGAGTAAGTTTAACTTTTACCCGTAAATTGGTGCCTTTATTTACTCTGCGACGGGTTCCACCACCACCCCCAAAGCTACTGAAACCTCCGCCAAAAGCATTTCCGAAAATGTCACCAAACTGGCTGAAGATATCATCCATGCTCATGCCACCACCATAGCCACCACTGCCACCACCATTGCGGAGACCGTCGTGGCCAAACTGGTCGTATCGGGCGCGCTTGTCAGGATTACTCAGTACTTCATAAGCTTCAGCAGCTTCTTTAAAGTGATCCTCAGCATCCTTATTCCCCGGATTTTTGTCCGGATGGAATTTCAATGCCATCTGGCGGTAAGCCTTTTTTATTTCGGCTTCGCCCGCATTGCGTGGAACGCCCAGTATTTCGTAATAATCTCTTTTCGTCACTTTTTCTGAGCTTTGTATAACTTATGCTATTGATACTTAATTTAAGAACCCATGATTTCTTTCTAAGCCGTCAGCTATCAGCTTCCAGCCATTAGTCCCGATAGCTATCGGGATTAGAAATTCTTTCCATCACTTCTTCTCTCTTATTCCCATAGTCTGAAATCCGCAATCCCACCGCCTTTGGCGGGGCAGGCGCAATCCGCAATCCGCAATCAAGCCCCTACAACTACCTTGGCAAACCTGATAACTTTTCCGTTCAGGGCGTATCCTTTTTGGGTAACATCTATGATTTTGTTTTTAAGATCTTCAGAAGGTGATGGTATATAGGCAATTGCCTCATGAAAATCGGTATCAAACGGCAGTCCAAGTGCTTCGGTTTCCTGCAACCCTTTTTGGGTAAGGCTGTTTTTGAGTTTATTGTAAATCAGCAACGTGCCTTCCTTCAGTGGTTCAACGGTTTCTACCGTTTCAAAAGTACTGATCGCTCTCTCAAAATCATCCACAATGGGTAAAAGGCTGATGATTACCTCTTCTGAGGCATTTTTGCTCAGATCAATTTTTTCCTTTATTACCCGTTTTCTGTAATTGTCAAACTCAGAATATAAACGCAGAAATTTATCGTTCAGGTCTTCGATCTTTTTGTTGAGGCCTGCAATGATGTCCTCGCTGTCAACTTCTGTAGTATCAGTTTGTTGTGCTTCATCTGTATTTGGGCTGTTGCCTTCAGCGTCGTTGGTTACTTCAACAGTTGTTTTATTATCAACTGTTTCATCAGAATCAGGTTTAGTTTTACGTTGTTTACTCATATTGTTAAATATTTTCATCTGGTATTGCTCAAAATTTGATCAACCCAACCCAGCAAATAGTTTGCCAGTAAGGTTGCAAGCGCCAATTTGTCAGTTTTAAGGGTTCGTTAATTCCCGGTTCTTTCTATATCAGCCCCGAGTGCACGCAACCGGCCATCAATATTCTGATATCCCCGGTCAATCTGTTCGATGTTGTCGATCTGGCTTTTCCCTTTTGCCGATAGTGCAGCAATCAGAAGTGCCACGCCCGCCCTGATATCAGGAGACGACATGGTGATGCCACGTAAGGGGTATTGATGGTTCAACCCGATTACTGTAGCCCGGTGCGGGTCGCACAATATGATCTGGGCTCCCATTTCTATCAGTTTATCCACAAAGAAGAGCCGGCTTTCAAACATTTTTTGATGAATAAGAACACTGCCCTTCGCTTGTGTGGCAACAACCAGCGCAATGCTTATAAGGTCGGGTGTGAAACCGGGCCAGGGAGCATCGGCGATGGTCATGATGGAACCGTCCATAAAGGTTTCCACCTCGTAAACCTCCTGTGCCGGAATGTAAATATCATCGTTCCTGAGTTCCATTTGAATGCCCAAACGTCTGAATACCCCGGGAATCATTCCGAGTTCCGGAAAATGGACATCCTTAATGGTGATGGCAGAACCTGTCATGGCGGCCAGTCCGATAAAACTCCCGATTTCGATCATATCAGGCAGCATGGTGTGGGTGGTTCCACCTAAACGCTCAACGCCCTCAATTACAAGTAAATTCGATCCGATTCCCTGTATTCTGGCGCCCATCCTGTTAAGCATCCTGCAAAGTTGAACCAGGTATGGTTCGCAGGCAGCATTGAAAATGGTCGTGGTTCCTTTGGCCATTACGGCTGCCATTAACACATTGGCAGTTCCGGTTACCGATGCTTCATCAAGCAACATGTAGCACCCTTTCAACTCCGAGGCATCAATGCTGTAAAAACTGTTAGGGCCCTCAGAACTGAAACGGGCGCCCAGATTCTGCAGTCCGATAAAGTGGGTATCCAATCTCCGGCGGCCAATTTTATCGCCTCCCGGATGGGGAATGTACGCTTTGCCAAACCGGGCAAGCAGAGGGCCGAGAATCATCACCGATCCACGCAGTCCAGCTCCTTTTTTACGAAATTCAGTGGTTTTAAGGTACTCAAGGTCAATGTTCTCAGCCTTGAAAGTATAACTGCCGGTGCCGGAAGGTTTCACTTCGACACCCATGTCGGCCAGCAGTTCGATGAGTTTATTTACATCCCTGATATCGGGAATGTTGTGAATGGTGATTGTTTCAGGGGTGAGCAACGTGGCGCAGAGTATCTGTAGCGCTTCATTTTTGGCCCCCTGTGGAGTAATTTCGCCGGAAAGCTTATTGCCTCCTTTGATTATGAAGGAACTCATAGTTTGGCCTTGTTACCTTAAATAAACAATAAGAATAATTTCAGGAAGCAAGTTAACCTGCATTATTCATAAACTTCGTTTAATGCACTGGAATAAAGCGGGTTAACCCCGATTTGGGAAAAAATAAATTTTGGAAACGAAGTACACCAAAATCCTGGTTTTTCTTTGTCGTCAGAACAATCAGCAGTGCTAATTATTCGGGTCAATTCTTTTTGCGGTTTCGCAGGTCGCGGTAATTGGAACTCTTATCGTTCCTCGGGTTGAATTTCTTTCGTCGGGGGTTGGTTTGGCTTACTGTTGTAATGCTTTGTCCCGGTGCTTTTGCCAGTAAGTCGTTGGTATGGGCCAGCCGCATATCGTCGCTGAGTTTTAGTTTGCCGTGCGAAAGTTCTTTCAGGTGGTCAGTGATCAACTCATCGTTCACTGAATCGCGGTTCCAGTTAAGGTAAGACTTTTTAAGGTGATTGGCTATGTTTTTAACCAATGCATCTTTTTCGGGCCCATCTTCAAAAAGCGTGGCTTTTTCAATCATCTTGGCAATATTCTTTCCGTAAGGCCTGAACTTAATATCTTCCTGTGGATAGGGAATGGTTTGAGGCCGTCCGATGCGTTCTTCAGGCAATGGAGCCGGGTAAGGTCCATCAACATCGAGCTTGAAGTCTGCGATAATGTACAAATGGTCCCACAATTTTCTTTTGAAATCCACGGTGTCCCTTTGGTCGGGATGCAACTGGGCCATGATATTCACCAGTGCTGTTGCCATATTCGTGCGCTTTTCGCGATCTTCGAAGGTTGTCAGGAAAGCCGCCATCTTTTGTACATTGCGTCCATACTCAGGAATAATGAGTTTTTCGCGGGTGCTGTTATAATCCATAAAAATTTGTTTATTATGCTAAAAGTGTTGTTCTCAGAGTAAAAAAGGGCTGTTAAAATCCGGCAGGATAAAAGTGCAATACATCAACTACCTATTGTATAAAACGATCCACCACTGCCGCATCAGATATAATAAAGCGGTTTTGTTACATTTAGTAAGGAGATAACGGGGTGAACCTTTCGGGGGCAAAGATAGTTAATTTTTTAATCAGATGCTTTATCCTTTCCAAAAAGAAATCAGAACGGAAAATCGGGAACCAGAAACACAGTCCTGCTATGATTTATTCACCAGCCTTAGCCTGGCAAACTTCAGCAGTAATTGCTTTTGCCCGACTATGGTAAAGAAAACCGTTGCCTTTATATTCGAACCGTTGCCTTCGATGCTCAGCACTTTTCCCTTTCCAAAACGTTCATGTTCAACTTCCACCCCTGGTTGAATCAATTCGACTGGTGTTTCATAAGCTTTCTCACCAGTCTCATTGTCATCGGTTAATTTTTTAAGGCTCTTTTTGATGAAAACGGGTGCTTTCTGCATCACCGGGGATGAACTCATCGTTTTAGCCTGCACCCTTCGTGTAGTTTGCTCGATGTAAGCATCGTCAATTTCCTCCAGAAAGCGGCTTGGCTCGTTTGAAGTCAGGTTACCCCAACGGTAACGACAATCAGCGTAAGAGAGCGTTACCCTTTTTTCGGCACGGGTAAGGGCAACATAAAACAGGCGGCGCTCTTCTTCAATTTCGGCCCTGGTTTGCAATGCCATTATCGACGGAAAAAGGTTTTCTTCCAATCCCACGATAAATACATAAGGAAACTCAAGCCCTTTTGCTGCATGAATGGTCATCAGCGTAACCTTATTATTGTCTTCTTTATCATCGCTGTCGGCATCGGTCATCAGAGCGATTTCCTGCATAAACAGATCGAGCGACCGGGGTTCTCCTGTATTTTCTCCAATTTCTCCAATTTCGCCGGTTTCTTCATCCATCGGGAAAAGGGTTTGTTCCTTTTCGGAAAAATCTTTCAACGCATTTAAAAGCTCTTCGCTGTTCTGCATACGCGACAGGCCTTCTTCAGAATCGTCTGCCGACAGTTCTTTCATAAGACCTGAGTTGGTGGCAATTTTAAAGGCCAGTTCATAAGCATTCACCCGATTCAATTGCACATTGAAAGAAGCGATCATGGTGGTGAAATCTTCGATTTTAGTTGCCGTTGTCCTTGGAAGGGAAGGCACATAGTGTGCTACTGAAGAAGCCACTTCAAACAGACTCAGATTATTCTGACCGGCAGCAAGCGCGAGCTTTTCGAGGGTGGTATTGCCAATGCCACGGGCCGGGTAGTTGATGATGCGGTTGAAGGCTTCATCGTCCTTGGTATTGACGACCAACCTGAAATAAGCGAGCAGGTCCTTGATTTCTTTTCTCTTGTAAAACGAAAGGCCACCATAAATCCGGTAAGGGATATTCAGTTTCCTGAGCGATTCCTCCAACGCACGTGATTGAGCATTCGTGCGGTAAAGGATGGCAAAATCGCTGTTGGGCAACTGAAGGTTCATTTTTGTCTGGAAAACCGAATTGGCCACCAGCACCCCTTCCTCAATATCGCTCGATGCTTTCAGGACCTGAATAAGTGAACCCTCTTCGTTCTCAGTCCATACCTGCTTGAATATCTGATCCTTGTTCCTGGCAATGATACTATTGGCCGCATTCACAATCACTTTCGTGGAACGGTAGTTCTGTTCTAATTTAAAAGTCTTAACATCCGGATAGTCGTTCCTGAAATTCAGGATATTCTGAATGTTGGCTCCCCTGAACGAATAAATGCTCTGAGCATCATCGCCGACCACACAGATGTTTTCATGGCGGGCAGCCAGTTTCTTTACGATCAGGTATTGGGCGTGGTTGGTGTCCTGGTACTCATCCACCAGGATGTATTTGAATTTCTGCTGGTATTTAAACAACACTTCAGGAAAATCGCGCAGCAATACATTGGTATTGAACAGCAGATCGTCGAAATCCATCGCAGCAGCTTTAAAGCAGCGGGCCCGGTAGTGTTTGAAAATCTCTCCGGTCAGGGGCCGGTTGGCAATCCGGTCCTGGTCCATGACTTCGCTGTTATTGTTGTAATCCTCAGCAGATATCAGGTTTGATTTGGCGGCAGATATCCTTGAAAAAACGTTTCCCGGGGTATAAACCTTCGGATCAAGCTGTAGCTCTTTTATAATGGTCTTGAGCAGGCTTTTCGAGTCATCGGTATCGTAAATCGTAAAATTCTGAGGATAGCCCAGAAAGTGCCCTTCAACCCTTAAAATCCTGGCAAAGATGGAATGAAACGTCCCCATCCACACATTCCGGGCATCACTGCTGCCAACCAGGCTGATGATTCGCGCTTTCATTTCTTTGGCGGCCTTGTTGGTAAAGGTGAGCGCCAATATGTTAAACGGATCTGCTCCCTGGCTGAGCAGATGAGCAATCCGGTAGGTCAACACCCTGGTTTTTCCACTTCCCGCCCCTGCTATAACCATGACCGGTCCTTCGGAGCTGATAACCGCCTGTTGCTGAGCTTCGTTTAACTGACTTAGAATATCCGACACTATATCTTATAATTAGACGACAAAATTACACTTCTTTTGCGTGCTGCACAATCGGGAAAACGGGTAGTTGTCAACAGGGGGAATTCTTTATTACACGTGCTATAGAAAGATATCATTGATCAAACCGGCAATAAATTCACCAGGACTATATTTGCTCGCTTAATATTTGACTTCTGAGCAATTTTTTCTTTTACTTTTTGCAAGATCAAAAAGTAACAAAAAATCTCGGCTTCGTAAAAATTGCTAAAAACAGGCGAGCAATTTTGGTAAGAAGAAACGAGGTTGAAACAGTATCCCTCTGCTTTAAACCGTTGTACACTAATGTTTTGTGCTTCGCTACACTTTATCGGTTGCGTTTCTTCCTTCTTTTATGCTGCCTGTTTTCTTAACGCAATTTTTACAAGGCCGATCCTTCTACCCTTGATCCAAACGGAATTATTTTGACATCCCAGTTTATTTGCAGCTCAATAAGTGATTCATAAAGTTCAAATATTGAATAATTTCATAGTTATAAAACTGATTAGCATCCCAGAATGATGTCATGCAGTTGATAATCCATAAGCCGACAATTCAGAAAGTGTTTTTTTTTAAAGGAATTTCAAGCCACAGATTGGCGTAATATTGGAAGTAAATTTAAGACAACCAAAACTTAAAGGTGCAGGGCCCCGTGACATAAAATTGCAATAAGGGATTATGGGTTCTTCTGAATAGCCAGGAGGATGAAATCTTCTAGATCAAAACTTTTCTATAATTATCCCAACACATCAATTATTGAACAACCCGTCAACATGGAAATTGTTGCTGTTTAAAATGATTCTAAACTAAATGGACCAATGTTACTTTTCAGGGTTTAGATGATAAAGTATGAAAGCATTCTGATGCTAACCATTACCACTTCATCTACTACACTAACTGCAACTACTACAACTGCCTGACTATGATGAACTTACTAAAGCGTGCAGGAAGTTTTAGCCTGATTGTCGAACAAATCGTTGATAAGCAAATCAGGCGTAACTATCCTCCCGAGGCCGCTGAAGCCTACAACAGACTGATCGGGGATTCGTTTACTGAAATTGAAGCAAAAAGGTTGATTTCTATGGCTGTGCAGATTGAGATATTCAGGCTTATGCGTTATGGCGAAGCTTTTAACCATGCCAGATACATTGGTAATCTGCACGGTTTGCCCGATTTGCCGGATTTGGATTAAACATTAAAATTTGAGTTTTGGGTTTATTTTTTCATAATTGATGATTACTTTGGGGATCCCGGGGACTTAAACACTCCCCGGGTTTTTTTATGTCTGTTTTGCCCACGTTTACCGGTTAATTTACTTTGTTTACCGATTTACACTGGATAATCCCTCCGGCATCGTCATACATTTGTCGAAAAAATAAACCTTACAAAAATAACTCCTATAAAATGGAAACCTTCGACGAAAATAACAAAATAATGAAACCAAATCATCAGTTTAAAACGATGCTGGTTGGAATCCTGGTTGTGACTTTCGGTCTGTTATTTATGATGAACAACATGGGTATGATTGATCGTTCCACATGGCGCATCATCTTTTCATGGCCTATGCTGCTGGTAGCGCTTGGCGTTATCAATCTTGCCGAACGTAAATATGGCTGGGGGCTTATTCTCTTGTCAGTTGGCGGCGTTTTTCTGATCGACCGTTATTTCGATCTGCCTTATAATATCTTCACCTTTTTCTGGCCGGTTATTATCATAGCAATCGGGCTGGGCCTGATATTTTCAAACTCATGTAAAATGTTACGGATCAAAAGGAACCGGCCCGATGTTATTTCATCGGATGGCGATCAGATCAATGAACAGGCCATTTTTGGTGGCAGTGAGCGGGCCATCCACTCCAATAATTTCAAGGGCGGTGAAATTGTAGCCATCTTTGGTGGAACCAAAACCGACCTCACCCAGTGCCAGTTAGCGCCTGGAGACAATGTGCTTGAACTGACGGCTATTTTTGGTGGAACGACCCTGATTGTTCCCAACGACTGGAATATAAAAGTCGAGATGACCAACATTTTCGGTGGTTTCAGCGATAAACGCCGGAATATGAATGTTGACTTCAACAAGACGCTGATCATTAAAGGGGCCGCTATCTTTGGTGGTGGTGAACTCAAGAGTTACTAAATTTCCATCAGAACCCTATGTTCGCAAAACTATACAGCAATAAGCTTTTGCCGGTCTATGCAGGTGCATGGCTGGCAATCGCTGTTGTTCATTACATCATTATAGTCACTCAAATAGGTATTGGTGATTTTATAGCCATTGTTGAGGCAGCCGTTTTTAGTACAGTGTTTGCTTTACTTGGCATCGGGTTGTGGTTTCTGGTCAAATTTTCGGATTTCGAGAAACTGAACCGCCGGGAAATGATCCTGCGTCATGCCACTGGAAGTGCCGTCACCATACTTATCTGGTTTGGCAGCAGTTATCTGTTAATGGAACTGATTACCGGGTATGACCCTGATTATATTGCCATGTTGAACGACACGATGGTCGTCAGGATACTGGCCGGATTGCTGATTTATGCCATCATGCTTGCGGTTTTCTATTTGTTAATCAACAACCAGAACCTGAAGGAGCGCAAAGCAAGGGAAGAAGTCCTGCAGAACCTTTTGCATGAAAGTGAATTGAATTCACTCCGTGCCCAGATAAAACCTCATTTTTTATTTAACAGCCTGAATTCGATCAGCTCTCTTACGGTTACCAATCCCGAAAAGGCTCAGGAAATGGTGATCAA
>JBBQIQ010000110.1:0-13421 GCA_038325075.1 Bacteroidales bacterium
GGGCCGTTGCAACCATTGGCGGTTACCTGAATATCCACACCTCCTGAAAAGCCCGCTACCCAGGCCATTTCGCCGGTTACCGGGTTGATGATCCCTGCCAGCGCATTGCTGAGCGACCAGTTAAAACCGGTGCTGTTGGCCGCCGTGGTTGAATAGGTAGTGGTTTCAGTGCCGGGAGTCTGGCAGGAAGGGTCTGTTCCCGCGAAAACAGTGATGGCTGAAGGCGTTCCCACGGTTGGGGTGATGTTCACCGTCCGGATGGTCATGGCCGAAGGACCATTGCAACCATTGGCGGTTACCCGGAGTTCCACACTTCCTGAAAAGCCCGCTGCCCAGGCCATTTCGCCGGTTGTCGGGTTGATGGTTCCTGCCAAAGCGTTGCTGAGCGACCAGTTAAAACCGGTACTGTTGGCCGCCGTGGTTGCGTAGGTGGTGGTTTCGGTGCCCAATGTCTGACAAGTGGGTTCTGTTCCCGCGAAAACAGTGATGGCTGAAGGCGTTCCCACGGTTGGGGTGATGTTCACCGTCCGGATGGTCATGGCCGAAGGACCATTGCAACCATTGGCGGTTACCCGGAGTTCCACACCTCCTGAGAAGCCCGCTGCCCAGGCCATTTCGCCGGTTACCGGGTTGATGTTCCCAGCCAGCGCGTTGCTGAGCGACCAGTTAAAACCGGTGCTGTTGGCGGCGGTGGTTGAATAGGTGGTGGTTTCGGTGCCAGTGGTTTGACAAGTGGGTTCTGTTCCCGCGAAAACAGTGATGGTTGAAGGCTTTTCCACGGATGGGGTGATGTTCACCGTCCGGATGGTTATAGCCGAAGGGCCGTTGCAGCCATTGGCGGTTACCTGAATATCCACACCTCCTGAAAAGCCCGCAGCCCAGGCCATTTCGCCGGTTGTCGGGTTGATGGTTCCTGCCAAAGCGTTGCTGAGCGACCAGTTAAAACCGGTGCTGTTGGCGGCGGTGGTTGAATAGGTGGTGGTTTCGGTGCCAGTGGTTTGACAAGTGGGTTCTGTTCCTGCTGAAACAGTAATACCGGATGGTGTCCCCACAGGAAGCACTGATTCAAATGCCCCCAATGTAAAAGAACAGGTTCTGGCTGTTCCATAAAAATCTGTTAAAATGCCTGTGCCAGCAACTCCTTCCTGGGGACTGGCAGGAATGTAATCACCGGGATTTGTTCCTCCCCCATTTGCAAAATTCGAATTATCGATCACACTATTTGCGTCCCGACCAACAGCAGCCTGCCATTCAGGAAGGGTTGCCATAACGACTACGGGCGATGGAGGTCCAAGTCTTCCGATAAAGCCCGTCGGAGAAACAAAATAATTATTATAGTCTGCTGTTAAAACAGAAATTGGGGGCAAGTAGTGGGCCGCGCAATGGTAAGTTGGCCCGGCTGTATATGCACGCTCATTGTGAAATATGTTATTTCTGATATCCTCAGAATTCAGGTTATTGGAGCTGAAGAAAGCATAAGAATTACAATCGGCGTAATTTGAAATACCACCGATAAAAATTGTATTGTGGTATATATGATAGATACTTCCTGCATAACCCGGAACATATAATCCATATATAAATCTGCTGTTTGTTATATTTTTACCAAGATTAATAATATTATTTGAAAAAGTGGCAGAACCGGAATTCATCTGAATTCCGTAAATATCACCAAATGGGGTACCATTGGAGGATGAAGAGAATGAAAGACTGTGGATAAAATTTCGTGATATCCGGTTGTTTATATCCGGCGAGCCATTGAAAAACATGCCATTTACCCTGGCACGCACATTTGAGATGTTTGAGAGGTTATAAATTAAATTTCCTGAAATCTCCCGGTTATAAGCCCAGGTATCCATCACAAGTCCTATTACGGAAGCAAGCCGGCCATCATAAGTATTCCCGCTTGAAGTAGATAAATCCCTGATGGTGTTGTTAAGGATATCTGCACTGTAAAGATATGCATGGATTCCGTGAACCCGGCCTCCAGCGGCACCGGCGGGAGAAAGGTAGGAGGTACTGTTGGTTATGTTGGCGATGGTATTATTCGAAATAGTAGCATAACCAACGTGATTGGAAAAAAAATAGTAAATGCCATAAACCTCCTGAATACTTCCCGTGGAAGGCGAACCTGCAAGAATGCTTCCCGGTGTGGTAAGGCTTCCAATAATGTTGTTATTGATAAGTATTGGCGTATTTGTGTTGATGGCGGTTTTTGCAATTCCATAAAAGTTACAGGAAAAGTCAGGTGTTGAGTTACCTGTTGTGATGGCGCCAATAGAATTATTGGAAATGCCGGAAGGCATCCCGCTGGCATGATGAATCCCAAAAACGCCTCCCGGAGGTGTTGAGGTGGAAGAGGTTCCCAGTATAACGATGATGTTGCCAATGCCAGTGCCTGAACCAATGGTATTTCCTGTTACTGTACCAATCCCTGCCCAGCCGGCCGCAAGGTGTATCGCGGTCCAGTTGGCATTTAGTGAATTTGTCCAGTGAATACTCCTGATTATATTCCCCTGCACCGAATTACTATTGATTGTATTGCCGACATTCAGATAGATTCCGTAAAAAAGATTGTTTGCGCTTCCGGTTTTTATCCACAGTCCGTTTCCGGAAGCAGAACTTCCACCGATAAAGTTATTCTCCACCAAAAAGCCGTTTCCTGATGTGTTGTTAATCCGGATGGCCGAGTATTCGACATTCGCTGAAGGTGACAATGAGGCAGTTTCGTAAAAGCTGTTGCCTGAGATTGTCCATGATGCTGATCCGGCCGAAAGGTGAATTCCATTGGAGGCCAGACCGGGGTTAAGAAAGTTGAAAATTTCGTTGTTGCTGACAATGTTTCCGCTATTGTCTATGGTAGTTGTTGCCTGTGAATAGATTGCACTGACCGGTCTTAACGATGCCGAAAGACCTGAAATGGTATTGTTTGTCAGAATATTCCCGTCGTTTCCGGGCGCTGCAGAAGAGCCGGCAAAGTAAACAATCCCGCCGGCAGTGTTGGCCGAACCACCCGACAGGGTGCAATACCGGACTGTATTGTTCTGTGCGGAATTACTTAACTGAATGGTTGAAGCCGTGGTTCCGGTATGGTTGTTTATAAACCGGAGTTCCGGGCCACCTGACTGATTTATTCTTCCGTCAATGGTTACATGATCGGCGCCGTTCAGATGCAGAAGAGCAGTTGAAACATCGCCGGTAACGGCCCATGTACCAGTGGAGAAGATGGAAAGTGAGATCCAGTTCCCGGCATTCAGCATGGCGCCGGAGGGCGGTTCTGTAGTATTACCGGTAATCGTAATGACGATACTTGCCCCTGCCTGGTTGTTGCTGTTGATGGCATTAAAGGCATCCGAGAGGGTAGGGTAGTCTCCATTTACGTTGTTGGAATTAGTTACCGTCACAGGATCGGCATTTGCCGCTAAAGTCAGGAACAGTATAGGTAATATGAACAGTAGGTGTCTTATGAGAGAAGGAATATAGTTGCTGGAAGTGTCCGGGGGCATTTTTGGAAGATTTAATTGGAGCGTATTAACAATTGGCAGTGAGGGATGTTTTGCCTGGTTATCAAAAACAGGAAGATGGGCGATACTTATTCTTTTCAGAATGGGGAAAGTGCTTAATAAATTTGTTCCTGATCCGGTAGAATATTTCACCTGGTAATATGATTCAGATAATGGCTGCTGTAAGGTTCAGCTATAAGCGGCAAAACCGTTTTTATACAATTACAAAATTACTTCCTTTCACGACGCACGGCAATAAGGATAAATACTACTTTTTTCGGTTGAAACTGAAATAAGTATTATTGATCGCTGAAAAGCTTTTACGTTACGCCCCTCTGGGGCTTTTCATCATAAGCCTTACCCTTTTAGCTACCAACGTTACGCCCCTCTGGGCTTTTCATCACAAACCTTACCATTTTAACTACCAACCTTGCGCCCCTCTGGGGCTGCCAGGGCTTTCGCGCAACTCCTAAAACGTGGCACATGACATTAAATGTCCCTGCCGTTTTTTTATTGGAACAGGGGATGCAGGTAGCGCCACTGCCTGGCAGCGAAGTTGTATTTGAAAGGCTTTTATGTTACGCCCCTCTGTGGCTTTTCACCATAACCTTACCCTTTTAGCTACCAACCTTACGCCCCTCTGGGGCTGCCAGTGCTTTCGAACATCTCCCAAAACGTGGTACACGACATGCAGCGTCCCTACTGCGATTGTTATTGCAGAGCCACCACCCGGTGGCGGGGTTGTAATTGCGCTCTAAATAGCCATGAAGGTCAAAGGGCACATGGAGCGAAGCAGCTTGCCCCGCCCACTTTGGCGGGGGAATCCCGACCACTTCGTCGGGAGGGCACAGGGCAGCAACGTTCCCTGGCATCCGTCCCTCGACACCCGTCCCTCACCCCCTGGTCTGATAATCAAATAAATACCATTATTTATCCGTAATTCTTCTAAATAAGTAAATTGAAAAGCAAATTGAATGGTGGTTTGTACCTTTGCAAAAAGCACTTAACATGAAAGAGACTTTACAAAAACTACGCCATCAACTGCACCAGAACCCTGAACTTTCGGGAAGTGAAAAGCAGACAGCCAGGCGGTTGGTAAAGTTTTTAAAGCCGCTAAAGCCTGATGTGCTGCTCCAAAAATTGGGCGGCTATGGCGTACTAGCGGTTTTCGACAGCGGTCGGCCCGGCCCCGAAGTGCTTTTCAGGTCCGATATGGATGCCCTGCCCATCAATGAATCCGGTGGGTTTGAGTATGTTTCACAGAACCACGGCGTGTCACATAAATGCGGGCACGACGGGCATTCGGCAATTTTAGCAGGGCTGGCAATGTATATTTCTGCTAACCGTCCGGCTAAAGGCAGGTTTCTTTTGTTGTTTCAGCCAGCCGAAGAGACCGGAATGGGGGCTGTTTCAGTGCTTGCCGATCCGGCTTTTTTACCATACAAGCCCGATTATTGTTTTGCGCTGCACAATCTTCCGGGCTACGATCAGGATACGGTGGTTGTGCGCAACGGTACATTTGCGGCTGCTTCGCGGGGTATTATCATCCATTTAAAGGGAAGAACTTCCCATGCTTCAGAGCCTGAGAAGGATCAGAGTCCAACCACTGTCATGGCACAATTGATGGCTAACCTTCCACGTTTGTCGGGCAACGGTCCGGGAAGTGGTTATGCAGATTTTGTTTTGCTTACCTTAACTTATGGCAGCCTTGGTACGCCGGCATTCGGAACTACCCCCGGCGATGCAGTGCTGATGGCCACACTGAGGGCCTATCTCGATAAAGATATGGAATTATTGACAGAAAAGGCGATTGGAATGGTAAAGGAACTCGCTGAAAAGCCGCAAATCACATACGGGATTGATTTTACTGAAGAGTTCCCGGCTACAACAAACCACGCGGATGCGGTAGATTTTGTTACCGGGACTGCTGAGCGCCTTAACCTGAAGGTCGTTAAAGCCGGGCTGCCCTTTCGCTGGTCGGAGGATTTTGCTCACTTTGCGTTAAGGAGCAAAGCAGCGTTGTTTGGCATCGGAGCAGGAATTTCACACCGGCCGCTTCACGACCCCGACTATGATTTTCCGGATAACATCATTCCGGTGGGTGTGTCGCTTTGGGTAGCGATTTATAATAAGTTTGCCTTTTGATGTGAGAAAGGTTCTCAGTCAGGCTGATCAGCACTGTTAACAGCTTCTTTCAGAGATCGCTGACCGGATAATCGGATTCTGCTTTTGCCTTACATGGAAGGAGGGTTTTTTGAAATTTAGCGTGAAACTGTTTGAATAATTGAAAGTTGAGCTTGCTCCGAAATGTCAATAAAAAAGAATAGACACCAAGTTCCCAAGACACCAATTTACGCATAATATTGTATATCAATAAATTAGAATTGGTGTCCGCCATCTGGCGGATAGTGTTTTAGTGGTTTGGTATCAAATAATTAGTTTTCGGAGTGGACTCAAAGTTTCCGCACTAACTTTTATAGATGTTATTGAATCAGGCATGTTGCCTATTAAGCGCCTAATTCAAAGGAAAGACTTTTACGTTACGCCCCTCTGGGGCTTTTCACCATAACCTTACCATTAACTACCAACCTTATGCCCCTCTGGGGCTTTTCATCATCAATATTGCCATTTTAACTACCAACGTTACGCCCCTCTGGGGCTTTTCATCACCAACATTGCCATTTTAACTACCAACGTTACGCCCCTCTGGGGCTTTTCACCATAACCTTACCATTTTAACTACCAACCATACGCCCCTCTGGGGCTTTTCACCATAACCTTACCATTTTAACTACCAACCTTACGCCCCTCTGGGGCTGACAGTGCTTTCGCGCATCTCCCAAAACGTGGCACATGACATTAAATGTCCCTACCGTTTTTATTATTGGAACAGGGGGATGCAGGCAGAGCCACTGCCTGGCAGCGAAGTTGTATTTGAAAGTCTTTTATGTTACGCCCCTTTTCATCACAAACCTTACCCTTTTAGCTACCAACCTTACGCCCCTCTGGGGCTGACAGTGCTTTCGAACATCTCCCGTATAGTAGGGATACGAAATGTAGTGTCCCTGCCGTTTTTATTATTGGAACAGGGGATGCAGGCAGAGCCTGCCATGATAAATGGACGGCGGCGAAGCCACTGTCCGGCAGCCATAGAAACACCACCTCGCCACTCTTCATGGAGAGGTGAAGGTAGTGAGGTCCTATTCCTGGACACGAAATCCCCAACTTTTAGGGTAGATATCAGTCATACTGATCAGCATTGTTAAAAGCTTCTTTTAACGTTTTCTAACCTGATAATTAGGTTCTTTTGACGCTTTATTTGGCGGAAGGTATTTGAATTTACCCTGAAATTGTTTGAATAATTGAAAGTGAAGTAATTCAGGTTTCCGCACTAACTTTTTAAATGCAATAAAGCTTTTTATTAACATTGTTGATTTTTTTTTAAAATTCATGCTTCAGATGTGTTATTTTGCCTGATAATGTCGTATATTTGATCCCCGTTCTGTCAAGAATATGAATGGTTAGTTAATTCCTTTGTTATTTTAGGATATATTGGGATTATATGTTGATTAGTATTCTTATTCAATGCTTTAGCAACAAAGCGGGCAGTAAACCTAAATCATGAAATTGGTAATCAATGCCAGCAATATCTGGATTGGTGGGATGTTGCAGGTAGCACTTTCATTTATTCATGAACTCAGGGATTTTCCTGAGCACGAATATCATGTGTTTATCTCCCCCGAACTGGAACACCAGGTTAAAATTGATAAGTTCCCGTCTAATTTCAGGTTTTATTCATTTGCACTCTATTCCGGTTATTCAGCCCCGCTTATGGGGAAATGGATGAGACTAAAAAAACAAAACCGGCTTAAGTTGCTCGAAAATGTAATCAAACCCGATGTGGTGTTCTCAGTATTCGGACCAACCTATTGGAAGCCGGTTGCTCCACATGTTGCCGGATTTTCGACCCCTCACTTTGTTTATCCCGAATCACCCTATTTCAGGGAGATTTCCTTAAGACACCGCATTCAGCAAAGCATCTTTGGCAGAATAAGGCTCTACCTGATGATCAGGAATATTGACTTTCTGATTGCAGAAACAGAGGATGTAAAGAACCGACTGATCAATAACCTGAAGGTTGACGAGCAGCGTGTTTTTCATGTTTCCAATACACTGAACGAGATTTACAACGAACCTGATAAGTGGACCTTCAGGGCGAAATTGCCCGAAAGGGAGCCGGGTGAGCTAAGGCTGGTAACCGTTTCGGCCAACCATTCATTCAAGAATCTGAGCATCATCAATGAGGTGATTTATCAGATCAGGATGTTGCGCCCCACGCTCAATGTTAAGTTTATCCTTACTATGCACCGGCGGGAATTTAAAAACCTGGGCGCCAACCGGTCACATGTTCATTTTACCGACCGGCTCGATGTGAATGAGTGCCCTTTTCTGTATTCGCAATGTGACTTTATGTTTCTGCCCACTTTGCTTGAATGCTTTTCGGCATCTTACGCTGAAGCTATGAAAATGGGCCTTCCCATTTTAACCTCCGATCTGAAATTTGCCCGCGAGGTCTGTGGTGACGCCGCGCTGTATTTTGATCCGGTTGATGCCAGGGATATCGCTAAAAAGATTGTCTATCTGCACGAGAATCCTGAACATCAGGCTCGCATGAAAGCCAAAGGTTATAAACGACTTAAGGATTTTGGGACATCGCGTGAAAGGGCTGCAAAATATCTGGAAATATCTTCACTTGCGACAAGTATTCCAGCAAGCCAGCGCAATGGATTGCAAAGTATGATTACTTTACCAACTTTATCGATGCCGTCTGCCCAGCCGAATCAGTTAGCCTGATCACATAGACCCCTTTGGTAAGACCACTTATATCAATATTTAGTTCGTTTCTGCCCCTGCTCACCTGCCTGATTTCAGTTTTCAACAATTGCCCGGTGATTGAGATCATCGAAACCGTTGCCTGAGTTTCAGCTTCAGTGGTGATAAAAAGCCTTGCCAGGCCCTGATTAACCATGTATATTCCTGCGTTCCGGAAAACAGATTGTTCACTGATACCCCCGGGCGCTGTGGTTGTCAAAATAAGGTCGAGCCTTACGGGAAGGTGATCGGAATTATTGAATAAAGCGGCCAGTACATCTGCAGGAACCGAAGTATTAACCGGGGAATCGGTGATCGATTTGTTGAAATGCTTTCCATCCTGGCCAACAGCATGGTATGAATCCTGAATGTATTTCAGACCCTTACTGCCATTGATGATTTGAGCAGTAGCCATAATATGGTCGAAGCGGTCATCCATCCCGCCGCTGGCCTGACACCCGTTGGAACTCTTAGTTACCGATTGTGTGTGCCATGTAGCAAAAGAACTGCTGTTGTTCCAGTTGCCCGGCTTATTTACCGGATCGAAAAACCTGAAGTCGCCCGCAGAAATGCTGATGAGGTTTTGATAGCAGGTTTCGGAAGAGGTGTAGGTGTTAAAATCGCCCATCATCAGATAATTACCGGCATTTTTATAGCTATTCAGGTAACTGATGGCATTTGAAGTCATTTCAGCCCGCAATGTTGCATCGCTTCCGCTATTCCCGGCTTTGAGGTGAGCAACAATACAATTCAGATAGACTGTGTCGCCCTGCTCAAGGCCGGGTGTTTTGCAGTAGAGGGTGAACAGGTCAATATCGCGGGTCGAGGATTGAACAACCTCGTAAGACTTCAGGATTAGTTTGTCGGAATTGTAATAAAACATATTCACGATTTCTGAGCCGGCAAGATTAGAAATCGTTCCCCGGCGGTACCAGGTTCTGCCATCCGTGTTCAGCACTGAATTGAGAATTCGGTTCTGATAAAATTCGAAATTGCTGATTTCATTCACTGTAAAAATGTCAGGAAGCTCATGGCTGATGATGGTATTGATCCAGCCATCCTTATTCTCGTGATTGTTATTGCCGGAAGTGCAATAAGCAGTGTAGTTACCGTAATTCAGCAAATTGTAATGCATAATCTTCAGGGTATCCTGTGAATGGGCAATCAGGGTGAAACTGAGCAGGAAAGGAACCAGGATTTTCTTCATCTAATTCGGGGTTGATATAAATATGCTATGGATGCAAAGGTACCTTTTTGATTGAAGTAACTTTTAAATATGTTCAAGGGTTCAAATGCGCTTCGCGCGTTCAATGGTTCAATTGCGCTTCGCGCGTTCAATGGGTTCAAATGCGCTTCGCGCGTTCAAGGGTTCAATTGCGCTTCGCGCGTTCAATGGGTTCAAATGCGCTTTGCGCGTTCAATGGTTCAATTGCGCTTCGCGCGTTTAATGGGTTCAAATGCGCTTCGCGCGATCAATGGGTTCAAATGCGCTTCGCGCGATCAATGGGTTCAAATGCGCTTCGCGCGTTCAGGGGTTCAAATGCGCTTCGCGCGTTCAATGGGTTCAATTGCGCTTCGCGCGTTCAGGGGTTCAAATGCGCTTCGCGCGTTCAAGGGTTCAAGTGCGCTTCGCGCGTTCAATGGGTTCAATTGCGCTTCGCGCGTTCAATGGGTTCAAATGCACTTTGGGCGTTCATTGTCAAAACGCTGAAACATTGAAAGGCCGCAGGCCATTAAACCCTTGAACGGCCGCAGGCCATTGAACTCTTGAATCCTTGAACGGCCGCAGGCCATTGAACCTTTGAACAGCCGAAGGCATTGAACGTTTGAACCCTTGAACGGCCGCAGGCCATAATTTAATGAAATTTGGCCCCCTTCATTTCGCTGTTTTTTAGGTACCTGATCAAATTTGCTATTTTAATACTCTCAGTCTCGGTAAGTTTTATAAGGGAGTCAAGTTCTTCCTGAAGAATGTAATTACGGTCAAAAGCTCTGTAACCCTGTGATCGCGTTTCTCCACAGGAGCCTTTGGCAATATAAAGAAACTGTATAAATTCTTTATTTCCACCCCGTTCAAACCCTTCAGCAATATTGTCCATAACAGAACCTGATGAATCCCTGATCTGATCCCGGAATTTATAATCTTTACAGAAAGGCTCCTTTGAACTGATCTCAAACACGTATCTGCACAATTCACGAGCCTCCTGCCAAACTTCCATATCCTCAAAATGCTCTATTCTCATTCTCCATCAAAAATTAAAAGTAAATATTTGACCACAATCTCCTACAACCTTGAAACATTGAACCTTTGAAAAATACTATTGAATAAGTTGGCAATCCCGATCGCTATCGGGAGCAGTTGGCAGTTGGCAAACAAGCAATCTGTTCGAAGCGAAGCTGAGTCCCCACCGCTGAAAAGGCGGTGCAAGCTGCCTTTTCGGCTGGGAACCATTGAACCCTTGAACGGCCGCAGGCCATTGAACCTTTGAACTTTTGTCCCGCACGTGCGGGATTGAACCCTTGAACAGCCGAAGGCATTGAACTTTTGAACCTTTGAACTGCCGAAGGCATTGAACATTTGAACAGCCGAAGGCATTGAACTTTTGAACATTTGAACTGCCGAAGGCATTGAACTTTTGAACATTTGAACAGCCGAAGGCATTGAACGTTTGAACCTTTGAACAGCCGAAGGCATTGAACTTTTAAACCCTTGAACGGCCGCAGGCCCTTAAACCCTTAAACCGTCTAAATAAAAATTTATAAACTTACTTATGCACTCTTCTGATAAACTCTTCAACCTCGGGCACGCCTCCCTGATAGACGAGGTATCCATTGTAAGGCTCCCTGGGTGTGGTTTCGTCGTTTATGGGGGTTAGCATCAGCCTTCTGACCTCTTCGGGATCGTTGGTCTGTCCCAAAGCCCAGCCCAATTTGATGTAGGCTACTTCGGGAAGCATATTTTCGGCCGGGATAATTCCCTTAGCCATCAGGTCACGGCCGGTGTCGTAAACAAACATGTGAACATAACCCCACAAAGTCTGAACGGTCATGTAAATGTGAACTCCGGCTGCATGGGCACGTTCAATGGCCGGATAAATCGGTTTGTTAACATGCCCCAGTCCGGTTCCGGCAATTATAATCCCCTTGTACCCATTGCTTACCAGTGAGTCAATGATATCGGGCTGCATATTGGGATAATAGTAAACAATGGCAACTTTTTCCTCAAAATAGGGGAGTATGGTCACATTCCGGTCTTTGCGGCGGGGTTTGAAGTCTTTTTTAATGGGTACAACTCCCTTGCGGGTAACTGTAGCCAGCGGTGTGTCGCCGATGGTGCGGAAAGTGGAGCGGTAGGATGAGTGCATTTTTCTTACCCGTGTGCCGCGGTGCAGGAAGCCATATTCATCGCTGGTAGGCCCGAACATACAAACCATAACCTCCGCGATGTCGCCATGTCCGGCAGCAGTGCAGGCGTGCATCAGGTTAAGTGCTGCATCTGAACTCGGGCGGTCCGACGAACGCTGCGATCCCACCAGTACGATAGGTACCGGTGAATTCTGAACCATAAAGGTAAGGGCAGCCGCTGTGTGGTGCAGGGTATCGGTACCATGCCCGATAACAATGCCTTCAACCCCGTTTTCAATTTCCTTACCGATGGCTATTGCAAGCTTTTTATAATTATCAGGGGCCATATTTTCGCTGAAAACAGCAAACACCTTCTCGGTGGTCAGATTACAGATTTGCGCCAGTTCAGGTACAGCCCCATAAAGCTCACCGGGTGAAAAGGCCGGAATAACTGCCCCTGTGCGGTAGTCGAGGCGCGAAGCAATGGTTCCTCCGGTGCCGATCAGTTTAACTTTCGGCAGCCCCTCTGTGTAGGGGAACTCCTTTTCTGGAATCTTGTAATTGGCTTTCTTGTAGCCGGTTTCTTTCATTCCGGTAATAGTGGCAATGTCGAGACCCACATTATAACCCGTTACAATCTTCATTACAATGTGACGGTCGTCATCGCTCTCTGAGCGGGGAAGAACTGTCCCCTTGAATAAACCGCGGGTGGTGGCAACTTCAGCCTGCCCCCATACCCTGACATTGAACTTTTTCAGCGTTTCGAGTGCTGCACCTTTGTATCCCTGGAAAATATCGTCGGCCATGTTGTTTTGTTTGCTATGTTAGATTAGCTGATTAGCAGAAAAGTTGATTAGCGGATTAGCTGATTAGCAAATTTGATATGATGGTTTATTCAACATTCAAAATTCAAAATTCGTCATTCAACATTCGTCCTCACCTCATCCGCCTGCGGCACCTTCTCCTGACTTCGACTGCGCTCAGCCACCGCAAGGAGAAGGATATCAACCGGAGAAATTCGTTATTAAATCCAAATTCGTAAATCGTAATCCGTAAATCGTAAACCGTAAATCGTAAATCGTAAACTGTAAATCGTCAATCGTAAATCGTAAACCGTCAATCGTAAATCGTAAATCGTAAACCGTAAAACCGTAATCCGTAATCCGTCAATCGTAAACCGTAAACCGTCAATCGTAAATCGTAAATCGTCCTCACCTCATCCGCCTTCGGCACCTTCTCCTGAAGGAGAAGGATATCCCCCGGAGAAATTCGTTATTAAATCCCAATCCGTAATCCGTCAATCGTAAACCGTAAACCGTAAATCGTAAACCGTCCTCACCTCATCCGCCTTCGGCACCTTCTCCAGAAGGAGAAGGATCTCAACCGGAGAAATTCGTTATTAAATCCAAATCCGTCAATCGTAAACCGTAAATCGTAAACCGTAAATCGTAAATCGTAAACTGTAAATCGTCAATCGTAAATCGTAAACCGTCAATCGTAAATCGTAAATCGTAAATCGTAAAACGTCCTCACCTCATCCGCCTTCGGCACCTTCTCCTGAAGGAGAAGGATATCCCCCGGAGAAATTCGTTATTAAATCCCAATCCGTAATCCGTAAATCGTAAATCGTAAATCGTAAATCGTAAACCGTAAATCGTCAATCGTAAATCGTAATTCGTCAATCGTAAATCGTAAACCGTC
>JBBQIQ010000111.1:0-13377 GCA_038325075.1 Bacteroidales bacterium
AAGCTGAAACACGATGGTAAACTGCCGATTATGGGCGTTAATACTTTCCTTTCATCCGAAGGTTCACCCACGGTAATTCCATCCGAAGTAATCCGTTCGACATCCGAAGAAAAGGACTGCCAGGTAAAAATGCTTAAACAACTACACAAAACCTGGCAACCCGAAGGTGAAAAGGCACTCCACGATCTGCATCTTAAAGCGGCTACTGGTGGTAATGTGTTTGAAGCTTTGATGGAAGCCGCAAAATACTGTTCTATTGGTCAGATTACCAATGAGTTGTTCAGGGTTGGGGGGCAGTACCGGAGGAATATGTGAATTGGAATGATGAATGTAGAATTTGGAATGACGAATGAATTTTAGATTTACGAATGACGAATTGAATCTTAGATGTAGGGTTCTCTGAGGATTTGCTGTAACAAAACAAACTCAAATGGCAAAGAGTACATACAATGATCCTGAATTCGTCATTCATAAATGCGCTGGCCACAACAATTGTAAATGAACATGCTGAAATTGTTGAAACGGTCGTAGTCGGCTAAAGGGCGGAAGATGTTTTTCAGTCCGTCGCCATAGGTGGTGAAAGAGCTGCGAATCAGGAATGGCAGGTTCACAATTGACGAAGATGCTATTTCTGACTTTTTTCTTGAGTTGTTGCTGAATGTTCTCCTGAATTGGTGTCAGATTTAATTGAGTTTTCGTTCAGGCATTGCCCACTATGCATATAACCCCTGTGGGAACAATGGTATTTATGCATGGTTGAACCCAGGGTTACTGTTAGTGTTCCAAATGTTAAAACTGCAGCAGCCAGACCGATATAAAATTTACTTCTCTTTTTCATCGTATTAATTTTTTGGGTTATTAATTTGAGAATGCTTGTAATGGCATGTATGAGGATGCATCCCTGACGATGATATTCCGGATTTAAATTGTTCGAATTCTTCCTCATTCATTGTTCTGATTTTAGTGGCAAAAGCCAGCGTATGTTGTGTGTAATGTTGATGGCTGAATCTTCTAAAAAAGATTAACCGCATAATCAGTCCAACAATTAGAAATCCCAAAAAGACAAAGGGTGCGAAAAATGCCACTGCACCAATAACTGCACCAGCAATAATGGCTTTGAAAACTGAAGTTGTCATGTTTTAAAAAGATTGGTTAGTATATATAGGATGACGAATAAAGAGAAAAATTACTTTAAAAAAATCCCTTCCAGAATAAAATACTGACAGGGATCTGATGTTTTAAGCCACGATTAGTCTGATTTTCGGGAATGGCAGCGTGTTTTCCATTCTTCTCTGAAGGCTTTTTGCTCTTCGGGGTTGAGATTCATAAATTTTTCGCGAATTCCATGAATTGCCCTGGGGTGATGACGTGCATTAGCAAACTTCAGACTACCGAAAAGGATTCGGCAAAGCACAAGTAAACCCATTGCCTGCCAGTACGATATAGGATTGAGTGGTGATATATCAGGAATAATCGCATTCCACAAAAGCATCACTGCTGCTGAAACGGCAAACAGTATGGCTGATGCAAATACAGGGAAAAGAAACCGGATTCTTTTGTTTTTGAAGTCCATCGTATGTTTCATACCAATTAAATATTAAAGTTCATTATACAAATATGCCAGCTTACTGCGAAGATATTTCACTGAATAGCTTTTGCGGCTAATAATTGTCTTGAGGTTCTCACCTGATTTTTCAGCAATCTCACGTAAGGTAATGCCTTCCATTTCGTTCTGAATAAAAACCAGCTTCTGATTCTCGGGAAGTTCATCAAGCGCAGAAAGCAATTCTTTCCAGAAAACTTCCTTAAATAAAGCAAGCTCGGGATTATTCTCTGTATCCAGCAGCAAAATCTCTTTAAAGGAAATGCCATCATCGTCATCTGCAAACTCCAGATCGGACAGGTTCTCCGGCTTTTTTTTCCGGTAACGGTCAGTAAGTTTGTTTCGCGTAACCCTGTATAACCAACCACTTATATTACCTATTTCGTCGAGTTCTGCAATACTGATAAACTGAAGCCAGACGTCCTGAAGAATATCTTCAGCATCTTCAATTGATTTTACCCGTTTACGGATAAAACCAAACAGTTTGCGGCTGTAAGTGTTGAAAGCTGAAGTAAAAGCGCTAGCCGGGACCTGGGCCATAGGGTGTTCTGTAATAATTTCCATTCTGTATACGAAGACGGACAATGTCTCAAATTACTTTAAACACAAACAGATATTACCCTGGTAAGTTTGTGCTGGTTCCTTTACCAACCATATGCAATTCAAGGTCCGACATAATGCCTTCCAGATTTTTAATTTTAGCGATATCAAGAACAAAGGCAAGTTGAACCACATTTATTTTTCTGATGGCGATCATTAGGGAATTTACCCGTTCTGAGTCCACGGGTCCATGCAACAACATAAGATAATCGGCTTGTTTATAGGCGGGAATCATTTTAGTGCCACCGTTATTGTTTCCCAGCAGGTAATAATTTATTCGTCTTTCCGGTTCAAAGCAGGTATATAGCGGAAACTCAAACAAGGTATCTTCTTTTTCTGAATAAACAGGTAAGTCTCTTATTTTCACCAGGTTAATTCCAATATCACGGTTAATGAAAAAGGCAAGACGGTAATCCTTGAGCTGAGAACTCAGGCCTATAATGGTCAAATCAGAATAGGTTGCCGGTTCGCTTATAAGTTTCCTCTTCGCCATGGCAATGCTTTCCTGCAAATATAGTAAACTTTGGGAAGCATACTTATCGACGGTTTTATAGCACAACAGGAAGGGGCTTTGTCTTTATCAGGAACAATCGAAGGAAGGAAGAATAGTTATTACGGGCTTTCAAATTTAGTGACTCCATTTAAGCCAAAAAACTCAATGGCTTTCATGGCGGCATTTTGCTCAGCCCCTTTTATTGAATAGTCCTGGCCGGTTCCGGCAACTTCATTGTTTACAAATACATCTACGACATATTGCTTATGATACCCTGAGCCAATTTCATTTCTCACAATAAACTCAACAGGGTTTTTTTCTTTTTGAGCCCATTCAATCAGCTTGCTCTTAAAGTTAATGTCGGTATTGACCAGTTCAGTCAGGTCGAAGTTATTTTTAATAACTCTGTTTATCAGAATTTTACGGGTAAATGTATAGCCTTTGTCGAGGTACATGGCGCCAATAATGGCTTCGAACGCATCCCCTTTAATGGAACGATAAACATTGTTTTTTTCCTGGGTATGTATTATTAGCTGATCGATTCCCAGGCGCAGGGAGAGTTTGTTCAACTGGGCCCGGCTAACAATCCTGGAACGCATTTCTGTAAGGAAACCTTCGTCTTTAAAAGGATACATCCTGAAAAGGAAATCAGCAACCACGGTACTCAAGACAGTATCGCCCAGAAATTCAAGCCTTTCGTTGCTTATCCTGACTCCATTGTAATGCTCCTCTGCCTGCGATTTATGGCGGAAGGCCAGTATATACAAAGAAATATTTTCGGGATAATACCCGAAAATATTTCTAATGGCTTCATAAAAATGTTTTTCGCTGGATAGGTAATACCTCAGGGGTCTTAATTTCAGGGCAACCACTGTTTACTCCACAAATTTCTTGAACAGAATGGAAGCGTTATGGCCGCCAAATCCGAAGGTATTGCTGATAGCTGCATTGACTGTACGTTTAACAGCTTTGCCAAAAGTAAAGTTCATCGAAGAATTAATATCCGGATCATCTGTAAAATGATTGATGGTCGGCGGGATTATATCATTCTGAACAGCCAGGATGGTCGCTATTGCCTCAATGGCGCCGGCAGCACCGAGCAGGTGGCCTGTCATTGATTTTGTACTGTTGATGTTAATTTTTGGGGCATGCTCGCCGAATAGAACCGAAATGGCTTTGGTTTCAGCAATGTCGCCTAATGGGGTCGAAGTACCGTGTGTATTGATATGATCGATATCGCTAACCTTCAGGCCTGCTTCATTAATTGCCAGGAGCATAGCCCTTCTTGCGCCATCTCCTTCCGGATGTGGGCCGGTCATGTGAAAAGCATCAGCGGTAAGGCCGGTTCCGACAACCTCAGCATAAATTTTTGCTCCACGGGATATGGCGTGTTCCAGTTCCTCAAGTATAAGTGCACCTGCACCTTCACCAATAACAAAACCATCGCGGTCTTTATCAAACGGGCGGGATGCTGTTTTAGGATCATCGTTTCGGGTAGAGATAGCATGCATGGCGTTAAAACCACCCACGCCCGCTGCATTAATAGCAGCCTCCGATCCTCCGCATATAAATGCGTCGGCTTTTCCCCACCGGATGTAGTTGAATGCATCAACGGTTGCGTTTGCCGATGAAGCACAGGCAGATACCGTGGCAAAATTCGGCCCGCGAAATCCATGCTTGATGGAAATATGGCCGGCTGTAATATCAGCAATCATCTTGGGAATAAAGAACGGATTAAACCGGGGCGTTCCATCGCCTTTGGCATAATCGCTGACTTCTTCCTGAAAGGTTAACAAGCCTCCGATACCGGAAGCCCAGATAACACCGACACGCTCGAGGTCTAGTTTTTCGGAAATGATACCTGAATCGGTAATTGCTTCATCAGAACTAACCATGCCAAACTGGGCGTAGGGATCGTACTTACGGACTTCTTTCCTGTCGAAAAAATTCAAAGGATCGAAGTTCTTGACTTCGCATGCAAACTGAGTTTTAAACTTAGAGGCATCGAACCGTGTAATACGGTCAGCGCCGCTAACCCCGTTAAGCAATCCATCCCAGTATTCTGGCATAGTGTTGCCTAACGGAGTGAGCGCACCTAGTCCGGTTACTACAACTCGTCGTAACTTCATTCAGGAAATTCCTTATTTGGTGTTGTTTTCGATGTAGGCAATTGCGTCACCTACTGTACCGATTTTTTCTGCCTGATCATCAGGGATAGCAATGTTGAATTCTTTTTCGAATTCCATGATCAGTTCAACGGTATCCAGAGAATCTGCACCTAAATCGTTGGTGAAACTTGCTTCGGGGGTAACTTCATTTTCATCAACGCCAAGCTTATCAACTATGATAGCTTTTACTTTTATTGCAATGTCTGACATTTTTTCTCCTTTTTTGGTTTGAGGCTGCAAAGAAACAAATTATTCAAATACCAAACAAAAAAAAGAACTGACTGAGGTTTTTTTATAATTATAAAATTCAGACAGACAATTACATGTATTAATGGCATTGTCTGACATATATTCGTTTAGATTCATTTAAAGAACAGATATACAATTAGATAAAGGTTAACAGTGGGAATGGATTAAAATTGGCTTAAAATTACAATCTGATTAAAAGCCGTGGTTTTCAGAATCGATGGTTGTACTACTTGAAATGATAGCAGATAAGAAGTTTCAGCGAATTTTGTCTTTTTCTTTTCTTAAATTTTTCACTATTGTCTGTGGAAAGTTATGAAGGTGTTTCGAAATGATTGTTCATTGTGCATTAAGGCAATGAATGAAGACATGGACCTTGCTTATGGTGGCCCGGGGACTTTCCCAATAAATCGGAACAGGGTATGTCAGGATTGATTTTACTCTAGGCGGACAACTACGACAAAAAATCAATAGTATCGATAAAATATCTGCAAATTGTTTGTGGTTTGTTTCTCATTTTGTAAATTTACACATGTTTTCAAACCAATTACTTAACCACAAATTAAAATCTCTGATTATGAAAAGATTATTTATCGTTATACTAAGCATTACAGTTGGATTTTTCTCCTTCTCCTGCGAAAAAATCCCGGATAAGGAAGACGCTAACGAATTAAAGGGTGACCAATCCCCAATGGGAGAGATTGGGGCCACCGTATCTTCAAGCTCTGCCGAAATTGCAGGGGTTAGTGACTTTTCTGCGGTGGTTACCAGCCTGAAGGATGGTGTATCTTCATACACTGCCACCGCCAAGGTTTCCAACACATTAATAAAAAATATGGTATCCAATTTCCCCGGGGTAACGATTAATGGAGATCAGGTGTCAATAACAGACCTGAAGATGCAGCAAACCAAAGAAGGGATCAAATGCAATACCGGTCCCGGAGCCGGTGTACTGGTTAAATACGATTCAAATGTCGGTGACACATACCCGATCGGAAATACCGGCAAAGAGAGGAAAGTTGTCAGCAAAACAGGTGTTGACGATTATCCTTATGGTTTCATGTTAATAAAAACCATTCAGGTTGAAACAGATCCAAACATCCTGAAAAATACCGGAGGGATTAATAAAATTACCTATATAGCTAACCATAAATTCGGGATGGTTGGGGTGAAGGTTGATTTCGATGATGAAGCAAGTGTGACATTTCCGGTATATTCCAGTGCTGAAAATTGATAATACCAGCGCTGAACATCGATAGAAAATCAGGTTTAATATTCCGGATGTAAAAATTATGAATAATCTTTTATTGCCTTCTCGATGGAAATGGGTTGGTATAATCCTGACTTTGGCAGGAATTATCCTGTCTGTGCTCTTTTTCTTGTTCGACTTCAGGTTTAAAATACCGGTATTTGCCCTTTATTCAGCTTTTCTTGAAGCGAAAATTTGCACGGTAATCCGGACAAATTTTGCCGATGAACTGATTTTGCTATTGCTTATCAGTGGCTTAGGTCTGATTATCCTCTCGAAAGAGCAAAATGAAGCGGAAGGCCTCGATTTACATCGTATGAAGGCAATGTTTAGGGCGGTTATATCAAACGCTGTTTTTCTTTTAATCTCTGTTTTATTTGTCTATGGAAGCGGGTTTATGGCAATTCTGGTTATTAACACCCTCTCGCTTTTTGTATTCTATCTGCTCTTTTTTAACACCGGGAAGCGGGTGAAAACAGAATTGTGATTCAATCAAAATACGTCCAATACTACCCTCTGCCACCTGCACTGGTGGAAATTTCAATAGCTATTAAGCCCTCCCGGTGAGGTGATGAAGTTGATGGTTTCTGAGGTGCTGTTGGTAAAGTAATCGGTTTTGGTTGTATTTTTCGCACAGATTTTCTCTTTTACAAACTGCCGTTTTGCCCCGGTTGCCGGAAAATAATTTCTGACTTACTCTTTGCTGGTTTAGCTTTTAAAGGATAATAAATGATAATTCCGGTTAATTTTGTAATTTGTAACCAATCCTGAAATCTGATGATAAAATCCCTTTACAGCATAGCAATTTCTTTTTCTGCTATCTTGTTTTTAGCCTCGTGCAATCCGAAGCAGCAGGCTGATATTGCTTCCAAAAATGAGGTTGACAAAATAGCCTTCATACAGCAGGGCGATTCAATATCATCAGTCATGCAACAAGTCCTGCTTGCAAATGTGATGCAAGCCACTAAATCAGGAGGTCCTGTTTACGCTGTAACCTTCTGTAACGAACGCGCCATGCCCCTGACCGATTCATTGTCAAAAAAGTATAATTGTAAGATCCAACGGATTTCAGATAAATACCGTAACCCGGCAAATAAGCCTTCCAAATATGATGAGGCTGTTTTATTGAAGTTAAGATCATCAAACTCCGGAGAACCTCTGTTGGTATCCGAAAACTATAAAATGATTTATTACAAACCCATCAGAATTGCCATGCCGGCTTGTCTTGGCTGCCATGGAAATGAAGGGGAAGAGATAGCCATAAAAACAATGGAAGCCATCAGGCAAAAATACCCGTACGACAGAGCCACAGGTTATAAGGAGGGCGATTTTCGTGGTTTATGGAAAATTACTTTTCCGGAAGAATAACAGAAATTGTTTCCAAAAGGGCATTACCACTCCGTCCCGGAACTTTTAATCAATAGTTCTTTATCGCAACACTCTACGGGAAATCGATCCCATATAGTTCATCATGGTTACATGGCGGTTGGCTTCAGGGACTATAAACACGTTTCCGGTTGCCGGATATTTTATATGCGAAATTCTTCCCCTGATGCGATGACTGCAGGGTTCAGGAAATTTGAAAAAGAATAATACAGGATTTATTGCCAGTCAATCTCCCCACTGCCATAGCAGATTTCGCTCTGCTTATCGTAAACAACCCCGAATTGCCCGGCTGCAATGCCCGAAACAGGCAGCTCGGACTCAATGACAACCTGCCCGTCGATCAGTTGCAATGTGCCTTTGGTAAAGTCGGGCGTATGCCTTATTTTAAAGGTAATCTGCCTTGGCGATTCAAGACTCTCCCATGGATTGCCCGAAATAAAATGGAAACCGCTCAGGCGGATGGCATTGCTGTATTGTGATAAAGGATCATAACCGTTGGAAACGTAAATTACATTTTCGGCAGTATCCTTCTTCACTACAAACCACGGCCCCTGGCTCAATCCCAGACCTTTGCGCTGGCCTATGGTATGAAACCAGAATCCCTTGTGTGTTCCCAGGATCTTCCCGGTCTCCAGTTCAACGATGTTACCCTCCTTTTCACCAACATACCTGCGTAGAAAGTCGTTGTAATTCACTTTCCCCAGAAAGCAGATTCCCTGGCTGTCTTTGCGGCCGGCACTGGGCAGGTGGACTTCATTGGCAATTTTCCGGACTTCGGCTTTGTGCAGGCCCCCGATCGGAAACATCAGTTTCTGCAATTGCGGATAAGTGATCTGGGCAAGGAAGTCTGTCTGGTCCTTAAGCTTGTCTTTGGCGGTTGCCAGGTACTTTTTTCCGTCCTTTTCCAAAGTAGATGCGTAATGTCCCGTTGCCAGAAAGTCGAAATCTTTCCCATACTTATCATTGAAACTCCCGAACTTGATCAGGCGGTTGCACATCACATCGGGATTGGGTGTCAGCCCCTTTTTAACCGAGTCGAGGGTGTAGGCCACCACACTGTCCCAGTATTCTTCCTGCAGGGTAACAATTTCAAGTTTCAGCCCGTATTTTTTCGAGAGCCAGGTGGTAATTTCAATATCCTCTTCCGAAGGGCAATCCAGAAAACCTTCCTTATCCTTCATCCCGATAAGGATATAAAAGATAACAGGCTCATGGCCCTGCTCTTTAAGCAGGTGAAGCATCACGGAGCTGTCAACTCCGCCGGATACGAGTGCGGCAATTTGCATAGTGCAAAATTAGTTAAAACAGGTTTGTTTCAAAGCCGGAAATGTCCATATATTCGCTTCAACATTAGAGACTTCATTCATGAAGCAATTAAAGCGAATCATTTGCCTTCTGTTATTTACCATTACTGTTTCATTATCCGCCCAGGAATATGGCTATAAACATTATACCGTTCAGGACGGGCTGGTGCAATCACAGGTTATTTCTCTTTTCCAGGATAGCAAAGGGTATATCTGGGTTGGAACCAAAGGGGGGGTAAGCCGGTTTGATGGGATTTCATTTATGAACCTCACCTTTAATGATGGACTTTTTAATGGCGTAGTATCTCATATCACCGAAGACCATGAAGGAAGTATCTGGTTTTTAACATCTCAAGGCATTTCCAGCTATAGCGGAAAGGTAATCAAATCATTTCCAACCAATATATTCAGAAATTGTAATGCGATTCTTGACTTCTACGAGAAAGAACCCGGGAAACTCGTTGTCGTTTATGCTAACCCAAAGAATCAGGTAATTTTCACCCAATTTTCTGATGGTAAATTTACTGAAATTGCTTCTTTTTTTTCGGCCACTGATCTCGAATTTCCCGATAATATAATTTATGAAGGGATATACGATGCACAAAGCAAAACATTCTGGTTGTTATCAGCCCCTTTCGGTCTTTATAAAGTTATAGATGATAAAATAGAGATAATTAATTTCAAAGTCAGAAAAACCCCATCTATATCAAAGGGGCTCGACAATAAATTGTACTTTTCAACCAATGATTCTATCTATACGCTGGAAGGGGATTCGGTCAGATTTTTGTTCCCTTACGAAACGGGTTTGGATCGAAATTCCAATATTAGACTCGCAATAGACAAAAACGGTACAATTTTTTGCAACAATGAAGAGCAGGGATTAATGATAATTGATTCAGGAAACGTCTATAAGGAGCATTTCAAATTTAATGAGATTGCTTCTCTACTTGTTGACCGCGAAAATAACCTGTGGATAGGGACGGAATACGGGATTTACCGGCAGTTGTCAAGGTCATTCGTCAACTACATTCCCGGTAGATGCGGAATCCGGAATTTAATCTGGAGCATTTCTGAAGATAAACAAAAGAGGGTGTGGTTTTCGTCTTATCGTGAAGGTCTTCAATATTTAGAAAATGGGAATTTCACTAATGTGGAAGGGTATCAAAAATTTGTAAAATCTGAAGACCAACGATACTATATAGGAAGTATCATTGACCATGAGCAAAATATTCTTTTCCCGACTACTCATTTTGGTGGATTGAAGTTTGACGGGCATACATTTTCGAAAATTTTCCCGGATTCGCTCGAGAGAACAACGTTGTTTTTCTTTGAGGATCCGGATAATTTCGATTTATATGCTGGTACAAATAATGGTTTGTATAGAATTTCGAAAGAGAAAGGCTGGCAAAATCTCGGCATTCAACCAGGAAATGGTAAAAGCAGAATTGCGGTCAGCATTATTAAAGACAAATTACATCGCTTTTGGTTCGGAGGTTTTAATGGGTTAAGTATTATGTCAGGAGACAGGGTTTCTCATTTGCCCACTAAAGAATTTCCTTTTAATGAAGGAGGTAACGTCCTGTTAACTGATCCCCGTGAAAATGTTTGGATAGGCAATTCAAAGGGGCTGTTTCATTACAACTTTACTTCCTTCCAAAAAATAGGAAAGCAGGAATTAAATGTGTTTATAACATCCATGGCCCTTATTGGCGATAGTGTATTACTTATAGGTAGTTCAAACGGCCTGGCAATGCTGGATTTAAATTCCTGGTATAACAAAGGGGTTGTCAGCCTGAAAGTACTCGACAAAATACGCGGATTCGAAGGTATTGAAGTTGGCCAGAACGCCATTTTCCGCGATTCAAAGGGTTTGTATTGGATTGCTACCGCCGATCGGGTTGTGCAGTTTAACCCGGCATTGTATAAAAGCAACTCCATTCCTCCGGCTACCTATATAAGCGACATCAGCATCCTGAATAATAAAATGGAATGGATAAAAGTTAATGATTCATTAAAAAATGGGGGTAGTTACCGCTTTTCCAACGACCAGAAGAATCTGCGTTTCGATTTTATCGGAATCAGCACTACCGCGCCGGAAGGGGTCAGGTACAGCTACTTTCTGGAAGGCTACGATAAAGGTTGGTCAGAATCAGTTACTGAACGATATGCCGTTTACACCAATCTTCCTCCGGGTGAATACAGATTGCTGCTGAAATCCTGCAATGCCGACGGGGTGTGGACTCCGGAAGCAACTTCAATTGCTTTTCAGATAGTTCCAGCCATTTATCAGCGCACCTGGTTCTGGGTCATCCTGATTTTACTGTCGGCCGGTTTGTTTGTTATGACAGGATTTGCCATTTCACTCAGGAGAAGAAAAGTGGAACAACTGCAACTCATGAATGAAAATAAAATGGCCAGGCTGCAGTTGCTTTCACTAAAAAACCAGATGGACCCTCATTTTACTTTCAATGCCATGAATACAATAGCATCGTTTGTGTTGAAAGAACAGAAAGAACAGGCGTATAAATTTTTTGTAAAGCTATCGCAAATCATCAGGACAATCATCCGCAACAGCGATAATCTATATTGTACAATTGATATGGAGATCAATCTTGTTATAGATTATCTCGAAATACAAAAGCTCCGGTTCAACGATCAGTTTACCTATAGTGTTATAGTCTCGCCAGAAACAAATTTAGCACAGAAAGTGCCCAAAATGGTGATACTGACTTTTGTCGAAAACGCGCTGAAACATGGTCTGGCCAACAAACAGGGGCCAGGTGAAATTACAATAGATATTCAAAACACAAAGTACAACCTTAATATCGCAATTACAGATAACGGCATCGGCCGTGAAAGAGCAAAGGAAATCCCTTCTGAATCAACAGGCAAAGGAATCCAGATACTAAAAGGCTATATTGATTATTTCAACCGGTTCAATCAAAATAAAATGGAGTTTGTAATAACCGACCTTTATAATGAAGAAAAAACTGCCATAGGCACCACTGTTCTGGTTACAATTCCCACGGCATTTATCTTTGAAGAACCGGCAACTGATACACAGGAATTATGACGAGCAACAGCATACGGACCATTGTTATTGACGATGAAAATGAAGCCAGGGCTGTGCTTCTGAATTTGTTTAAAAACATTCCTGATATTGAGGTGGTTGCAGAAAAAAGCACGGGTAGTGAAGGACTTGATGCCATTTTGGATTTAAATCCCGGACTTGTTTTTATCGACATTCAGATGCCCGGAATGTCGGGCATTGATGTAGTAAAAAAATTGGCAGAACTTCAGGTTAAAACCACGGTTGTTTTTGTAACAGCCTACGATCATTATGCAATTCAGGCTATTAAATTGTCGGCATTTGATTTTTTGATGAAACCGGTTGATCCGGATGAATTACAGGAAGTAATCAGAAAATTTCAGTCGAAAAAACTGCAGCAGATTCACGAAAGCAAGCTGGATGTCATGCTAAAACAAATCAATCATGAGTACAGAATCAGGCTGAATACGCGCTGTGGGTATGTTCTGGTTGATCCTTCGGAGATTATTTATATTCAGGCAGATGGCAATTACGCTGAAATTGTTTTCTCACTTTCAAAAAGAGAATTAGTTACACTTAATATAGGTACAATAGAAAAGCTGATGCCTGCCGGCAAATTTATACGGGCATCAAGATCAAGCCTGGTAAACATTGCCTGCCTGATGAAAGTGGACCGCAAATCGCGTGAATGTGAACTGGAACACAAGGGCGAACGCCACATTGTGCATATTTCAAGGGATCAACTTGGAATTTTTGACCAGATTCTTATATGAAAAATTTACCATTCATAACCTGAACATAACAGTTTAACCTTTATTCACTACGGTTTATACAATAAGTCCCTGAAACGGACGAAATGACGATGTTTTGCTTGCCGATATTGTATTTTTGACATGTATAGAAGCATATCATAATTCTCATCTTCAGTCAATATTGATTTTAATTCATAATGATTTTAGCCGAAAAAAGTATTGTAAAAATTTCATTAATAAGCCATGATTTATGAGAGCGTTTCTTTTCTTTCTTTTTATTGCAGCATACTGCAACACATTTGGACAGGAATTCATGAACAGGATGCTGAGCCTTAAATTGGCAGAATCCAGAGATAATGAACATCTGATTCTTGATTACAATGGCGATCAGAAGGTTGATGTGATGGTTTTTGTCAAAAGTCTCGACTCTATTGATTTTTATAAAAATGTGGGCGCTGAAATGATTTATGACTTTAGTATCAGGGTTCACTCCTATGCTAATATGTATTATCATGGTTATTATGGAG
>JBBQIQ010000112.1:0-13290 GCA_038325075.1 Bacteroidales bacterium
GGCTTAAAAATGTACTGTCCACCTAAAGCTCCAATAACCGTAAGCCGGGTATCTGATTTCCCCTTTTCTTTTTTAACCAACGAGATTGGCAGTTTCGCCTGAACGCCTGGTACCGAAACACTTCGTTCTATCACCCTTTTCGCAAGTTCATCCATTTGATCAAGCGTGTATTCCATTACCGGAGGTATTGGAGTTCCGAAGAATTCCAAAGAACATTTTTCATGAAAATCATGATCTCCCACTACATGTTCGTAACAATACAAGCATCTATTCCCCATCTGATTCCGGTATTGGGTCAACACTTACGGCACCGATACAGTTTTGACAACATGCCAGTAATAATCCCATTCGATCATTTTTATTGATTTTCCAGTTCTCTGAAGCGATATTTAATAACCATCCTTCCGGAATTAATCCTTCAAAAAATGGGAAGAGTCGTTTTTCTGTATATGGCTTAGTCATTACCGGCATTGTGAATGTGATGAAATCTTTGGGATGATCATTCACATATTGCTTGTTATACTGAAAAACAAATTCACCTTCATTTGTTTCCGTAATAATACCAGCCAGATGATTTTTGTAAAATACTTTTCCTTGTCTCATTCACTCAATTCTTTACAATTCACAGGAGCTAATTCATGTCCAAACATGCTTAGGATCAGGTTAACCTTCTCCATATTTAGATTGGTTTTACCTTGTTCAATTTTACGCACCACAGTTAGCGCAACACCTGCACGTTCCGCGAATTCTTCCTGAGTAAGATTTACCTCTTTCCTACGTTCTTTAACAAATTCTGCCAATTGTTTCATTATATGCTTTTTGATATAATTATTTGCAAATATACATAAATATATGCAATCAGATATAGTTTACCTTTAGAAATGCACTTTATATGTTTATGCATATAGCGGAGAGGGTGAATATGTGAAATACTCAGAGCCGGTTACGGAAATGTTCAGGGAGTGTACTCAATGTTATCGAAAACCCAGACGAAAATGTCATAAGAATTTTTCGAACTGGTAACGATAGGCCTGTTTTTCGCTTTAACCTTCAGCGAATAGCTTACATTAATTTCAGCAATATCATAATTGAAAAGGTCGGTCATAAAAAATTGCCCATGCCCTTGGGACTTGTTTTGGCATCTGGCTCGCCTTAGTTAGATTTCAGCACAAAAGCAGTGGAACGACAAATTCTATGTCAAGCGGTAGGGTCTGATTTTTTTTGAAAGGAATAAGTTTTTTTGCAGTCAAAAAAAATCTGAAAGACCGCTTGACTCAGGTTCTATAGGAATTCAGTTACCGATAAGACTATCAGCCACAGCAAAGCCTCCGACAAGGATCATCAGCTAAAGCATTCATGACAGGTAAAGTCACAGAGATATTTTCGCGAAACTAAATTTCGGAAATCTAAGTAAGAGAGAGAGGAGAGGGTTGGATTATTCTCCGTTGAGGGAGGCGCAGAGCCGACCGAGACGCGCACTATATCGCCTTGGGCCAATTTTTTCTTTGGTGTTTAGGTAAAATGAAACCCAATAATACTCATTCAAGTATTGAGTCATATGTTATTTTTCTTTAAGAACAGCCTTGACTTTAGCAATAACATCGTGAACCTCTTTTACTCTTTGCTGTTTGAACTCGTTTGAAGGATAATCCTTATATTCTTCAAATTTTAATTTAGTGTATTTCAGGGATTCTAAAATGAATTCCAGATCTTGAGGCGTGAGTTTTCCGGACATGGAATATTGTTTTATCGTTTAAATAATTCTTCGGTTATATTTGCAACTAAATCATGATTTTTTGCAAGATCTTCATCTGTATATGTGTCATTGGGTAACGCTGTGTCAATAAAGTGTTTCTTCATTTTTCCACCTGCTTTACCCTTTAGTTTTTCAACAACAACCGTTTTTTCATTTTCTTTCTCTATCAGATAAATTGCATCACTCAATTTTTCTTTAACAAAGACACTCGAATGCGATGATATAATTAATTGATCTAGGAATTTCCCAATCAAAGATTGAATTTTTCGCAAAGCTAAATTCTGAAGTCTTGGAGAAAGATTTTGCTCAAGCTCCTCAATACATACAATTTTAACTCTTTTACATAGCAGACTAACTATAATGCTTAAGATTTGCTCAACCCCAGAACCTAAATGTTTAATTGGTAATCTGACACTATCATTTTTGATCATCAATTCTAATTCACCATTGATATTTGCAAATGAAATAGTACCAAAACCGAAAGGCTCCTGATTAAAAACATTATTTATTTCTTCAAAGATTGAATGTGTCTTTTCCGTCAAATATAAACTGTACAAATATTTTTTAAGATCAGATGGTGAGAATTCAAGTGAAAGTTCATTATCGAAACTTGTAAAGTGAGTTTGACGCGCACTGCTAATGATATATACACAATCATTTAATGGGTTTATAAAATGAGAGAATGCGTCACTCAAATCACTGGGGTTCTTTCCAGCTTTTTCTTGTAAGGTTGGAAAATACTTAATTGATTGTGAATTAAACTCATAAATAATAACTTTATTTACTTTAATAGACTTTGTCTGAATTTCAGCAAAATCATCTCCATATTTGCTATTGGTAATAATTCCATCGATTGAAAATGTAAGGTTATTAGGCCATTTTTTAAAAAGTGATAATATTGTGCTTTTTATCTCAGTTTCAACCTTTGAGATTGTGACATCTACGGAAAAATCGATTATTAGATCTTTGACATTATTAAAAAAATTATTTGAAAATCCCTTAATTACACCTTCGTAGAAATTTATTGGTTTCGTAAAATCACCTTTCAACCCGAGATAGGGATTGAAGCGTCATCCTTTTGCTCCTTCAGCAAAAGATACAGCGAAAAGCCCGGTCCCGCTTTCTTCAACGGGAATCGCCCCAACCCCCTACCTTACCTTCACATCAAAGTAATTCGCATTAAAATCATCCAGGCTAAACCGAAACTCCCCAAATATAATAGTATCCGCCGCATCGCTCAAATGCGTCGCTTCTTCTGCAGGTATCCCCTTCTTACGTTCACTACTCTTATCCTTAACAACCCTGCCATTCCCATCTTCTTTTGCCGGAGCAAACTCAATGCTATACTTCAACTAAGCGGTAATGGCTTCATTAATCTGAACCTTATACAAAGACTTTTCCTTTTTATTTGCCTGCCTGTTATTCCCCTTACTGTCCTAATAAAAAGTCAAGTCCCTGTTCACAGTGAAACTTATATTACTGGTATTAAAACAGACCCTCCCTGATTAAAGATTTTCCCAATACTCAAAACCATCGATAATATCAAGGTAAACCCCGTCGAAACCGGCATCCAATATTTTTTGCAGATAAGAGGAGTCGTTGCCGGTGATAAGTTGTTTCCATTCCGGCATCCAGTATCGCACCTCGTAATTACCCTGCCATTGTGGGTTTTCACGGCCAAGCCAGGCTGGTTTTGTTGATTTCCACTCATTATTCCAATAATAACGATAGTCTTCCGCTTCTCCGATGCTCAAATAGGCAATTACCAATCGTTTTCCGCCCCCGGGTTTTGTTTTCAAACCTGAAATCTCTGCCATCGTATAAGTTTGCGAAAGATCATTTTCCTGAAAAAAAGCATCCATCAGTATCACATCATAACTGCATGACATAAGTGCATCAATGAACTGTTGTTTGGTGGAATAAGCCTGGGTGTTGATCAGATACAGAAAATTTCGGGCATCGCTGAGTGTATTAATGTCGGCATTATTTACGTTTTAGGGCAATTGAGAGGGAATATTGTCCAGTTCGCGGTGAGTGGCCGCAAAAGAAATGAAATTCTGCTGTTCATTTTTTAAGTAAGAATCCTGCATTCTGGATGGCGTAAAACAATAATCAGTCACCAGTACTTTTAATCCCCGGTCATTGGCGTAGGTGCACAAACCCAGCCAGTAATTACTGTCATCTGAGGGAGTTGGCATGTCATCGTTGTTATCATATCCATAAAACAATTCTTCGCGCCCGACACCATCCAGGGCATTGATATAATCCGTTTCAGGCAAACCATCCGCTTCACCGGTTGAAGTGAGCAATTCCTGTCCGTTTTGCGGGATAACAATAAAACCAGGTCTTTGACTCCGGCCAAAACTGCTGATTTCCTCAACAAAAACCCGCATTTCATGCCTGAAGTCAATGCCTTGCGGCTTTTCATCCGGGGATTCTTTGCTGCAACCGACCACCAATGAATGTAAGAAGAGTATAATGATCGATCTTGTGCACATAATATAAAATGCTGGTTTAAAACAGAACTTCATCTCTGGTGATCTCATGTTTTAGGGAATAATTACAATATAACGAAATGCACTTCCGATTGTTATTTATCAGGCTCTCAGAATTTTGAAAAGGTGATTATTTATTGCTTCAGATAATCTTTTCCAGACATCAATAGAAATTACATTTTCAGTTTCTTTATGTACTAATTTTGTCTGAATTAAAAGAACGCAGAAAATGCGAAAAAAAATTGATTTCCTGGTGATTGGAACGGGAATAGCCGGTCTGAGCTATGCACTGAAGGTTGCGGTCTATGGGAAAGTCTGCATCGTGACCAAAAGTGAGGCCCAGGAAAGTGCTACCCGTTATGCCCAGGGTGGGATTGCAGCAGTCATGTACACGCCGGATACCTACGAAAAGCACATCCGCGACACCATGATAGCCGGCGATGAGCTGAGCGATCCTGAGATCGTGCGCATTACCATTACTGAATCAACCGACAGGGTAAAGGAACTGATTGAATGGGGGGTGGCTTTCGACAAGAACCCAACCGGCCATTATGACCTTGCCAAAGAAGGCGGTCATTCCGAATTCAGGGTGCTGCATCACAAAGACCAGACCGGTGCCGAGATCGAAAACAGCTTGCTGAAAAAGGTTAAAGAAAACAAGAATATAGAAATCCTTGAGAACCACTTTGCCATAGACCTGATCACCCAGCACCACCTTGGCGTTGAAACTGATCGCAATTCGCCTGATATCAGTTGTTTTGGCGCTTATGTTTTAAACAAAGCCAATCATCACATAATAACCATTCTGGCAAAAACCACCATGGTTTCTACCGGCGGTGCAGGCAACGTTTATGCTACCACAACCAATCCCCCAATTGCCACAGGCGATGGAATTGCTATGGTGAGGAGGGCAAAAGGCATTATCGAAAAGATGGAATTTATCCAGTTTCATCCAACCTCACTATATAACCCGGCCGAAAAACCTTCCTTTCTGATTACTGAAGCACTGAGAGGTTCCGGCGCTATTCTGAAAACCAGGAAGGGCAAGGAGTTTATGCAAAAGTACGATGCAAGGCTCTCACTTGCTCCCCGCGATATCGTTGCCAGGGCAATCGACAATGAACTGAAAATCAGTGGGGATGATTACGTTTGTCTCGATGCCCGTCACCTCGATATGCCCGTTATCCTGAACCATTTTCCGGCCATCTATGCCAAATGCCTGAGTATTGGAATTGATATGACTAAGGTGATGATTCCGGTTGTTCCGGCAGCACATTATACCTGTGGAGGTATTAAAGTGGACGAGTACGCCCGCACCACCATTAAAAATGTGTATGCTTCGGGCGAATGCGCTTCAACCGGACTTCATGGAGCTAATCGATTGGCATCCAATTCATTGCTTGAATCGTTGGTATTCTCGCACCGGGCTTCACTCGACGCAATCCCAAAAATCAGTCAGATTCAGTATAACAATGCGATTCCGGACTGGAATGCTTCAGGAACGGTGTTTAATGAAGAAATGATCCTGATTACGCAGTCGTTAAAGGAACTTCAGGGCATTATGACAAATTATGTAGGCATCGTCCGTTCAAACCTGAGGCTAAAACGGGCATTTGACCGTCTCCAGATTCTTGAATCAGAAATTGAATATCTTTACGAAAAGTCGGTACTGACTGAAAAAATCTGTGAACTGCGAAACATGATTACCGTGGCCGGACTTATCATTAATATGGCGATGGAACGGAAAGAGAGCAGAGGTCTTCACCACAGCATTGACTACCCCAGGCATTACAAAGCGGAGTGAACAATCCGGGTTGTAAGACCTCACCCCCGGCCCATCTCCTGAAGAAGGAGAGGGAGCATTACAGGAATGATGGTCCTTCGACTTCGCTCAGGAACCATGATGGAATGTTGGTCCTTCGACTTGGTTCGACTGCGCTCACCAACCGCCGCTCAGGAACCATGTTGGAATAATGGAATGTTGGAATATTGAAAAACTGGAATGTTGGTCCTTCGACTTCGCTCAGGAACCATGTTGGAATAATGGAATGTTGGAATATTGAAAAACTGGAATGTTGGAGTTTTAGAAATTAGAAATTAGAAATTAGAAATTTTCCTTCTAACTTTCCTTCGTTCCAAAAGCATTTACAAACACCGGAATAAATACTAACCTGGCAGAAAAATAGAAATGGCACTAATCAGAGCGGTTAAAGGAATCCACCCTAAATTTGGAAGAAATTGTTTTTTCGCAGAGAACGCAACAGTGGTGGGTGAAGTTGAAATGGGCGACAACTGCAGCGTTTGGTTCAATGCAGTGGTGCGCGGCGATGTGCATTACATTAAAATCGGCAACAATGTCAATATTCAAGACGGGGCGATTATCCATTGCACCTATCAGAAAGCCCCGGTGAACATCGGCAACAATGTTTCCATTGCCCACAATGCCATTGTTCACGGATGCACGATTCATGACAATGTGCTCATTGGCATGGGCGCTATCGTAATGGATGGTGTAGTGGTTGAAAGCAACTCCATTATAGCTGCCGGGGCGGTGGTTTCACAGGGCACCCTGGTTGAGTCAGGTAGTGTTTTTGCAGGAGTACCGGCAAAAAAAATCAAATCAATTGACACAAAACTGCTTGAAGGACAGGTAAACCGCATTTCAAAAAGCTATACCATGTATGCCAGTTGGCACGACCCTTCGATTGAGCCTGTTGAATAGAGCTTCCGGGATAGATCAAGGAGAAAATTGCGGATTGCGGATTAGCAAATTAGCTGATTAGCAAATTTCAGATTTTGGATTACAGCTTTGAATTGAAATATCGGCGCTTGTCTTATCTTCTGACCTGTCTGCATGGCAAACAGGCAGGCGAGTGCCTTACTTCCTGGCTCCGACATCCGACTTCCGACTTCCGACTTCCGAATTCCGACTTCCGAATTCCAAATTCCGAAATCCGAAATCCGAAATATTAAAACTGCCATTCTGTCAACTAAACCTTGTGGCAAACTTTTTGTTAAATAATGACAAACTTAAAAATCGAATAAAAATGGGATACTTAATAATTTTCGGAGTCTTTATGTTGTTGAGCTGGCTGGTAGGCGCACGCCTGAAGTCAAAGTTCAGACAATTCAGTAAGATTCCTGTCAATAATGGAATAAGCGGTGCAGAAATTGCCGAAAGGATGCTCCGCGACAATGGCGTTTTCGATGTAAAAGTAGTTTCGGTGCAGGGAGAACTCACCGATCACTATAATCCTCAACACAAAACCGTAAACCTCAGCCCCGATGTTTATCACGGACGCAGCATTTCTGCTGCTGCAGTTGCAGCCCATGAATGCGGTCACGCAGTGCAGCATGCCAATGCTTATGCATGGCTTCAGATGCGGTCATCGCTGGTGCCGGTCGTCAGTTTTGCATCCAACTGGATGCAATGGGTTTTGCTTGCAGGAATCCTGCTTGTAAATACCTTCCCGCAATTGTTGCTGGCAGGTATTGTACTTTTTGCACTAACCACACTGTTCAGCTTTATAACCCTTCCGGTTGAAATTGACGCCAGCCGGCGCGCCATTGCGTGGCTCGATGGCAGTGGGATTACGACTACCGCAACCCTTCCAAAGGCACAGGAAGCATTGCGCTGGGCAGCTTACACTTACGTTGTGGCAGCACTCGCTTCACTGGCAACTTTGCTCTATTACATCATGATATTCATGGGAAGAAGGGATTGAAGTTTAAAGTAAAAAGTCTAAAGCTCAAAGTTCAAAGTAAAAAGTTAAAAGCAATGAGCTGAGCCTGTCTGCCTGCGCATACAGGCAGGCGTAGTCGAAGCTTAAAAAGTAAAGGCGCTACTTATACCAGAATCGCCGCAGGTGAAACCTACGGCGATTCTTTGTAGATATTTACATTATTTCTAATCATCTTAACCCTGACAACAATAACCAAAATCCGGATAAAACGCCTGATTGACCAAACTAACCTTAAAATAATTTATGGAAATACAACTCATTCACTGGATAGCGTTCCTTGCCTTTGTCTTTTTACTGCTAGCTTTAGACCTGGGTGTATTTCACCGGAAATCGCACGAAGTAAAAATCAAAGAGGCTCTTATCTGGAGTGCAGTATGGATTAGCCTTGCATTGATTTTCAATTACTTCGTTTACCTATACATGGGGAAGGTAAAAGCGCTGGAATTCCTTGCCGGATATCTTATTGAGAAATCACTCAGCGTTGATAACCTGTTTGTTTTTATTATGCTGTTCAGCTACTTCAATGTTGAACCCAAATACCAGCACAAGGTGCTTTTCTGGGGAATCCTGGGCGCTTTGGTGATGCGTGCCATCTTTATTTTCACAGGGGTGGCCTTACTCAATAACTTCCATTGGCTGATCTATATTTTCGGGGCTTTCCTGGTTTTCACCGGAATCAAAATGCTCTCGCCCGGTGAAGCCAAAGTTGATCCGGATAAAAATCCGCTGGTCAGAATCTTCAAAAAGTTTTTCCCGGTCACTACCGAAATGCATGGAGGGAAATTTTTTGTCAGGCAGAACGCCCGCTTGTTTGCCACTCCCCTGTTTGTGGTGTTAATTATCGTTGAGTTTACCGATCTTATTTTTGCGGTTGACTCAATTCCGGCTATCCTGGCCATTTCAAATGACACATTCATTATTTTTACATCCAATGTGTTTGCGATTCTCGGACTGAGGGCGTTATATTTTGCACTGGCCGGAATTACACAATATTTCCACTACCTGAAATACGGGCTGGCCGCCATTCTTGCTTTTGTCGGGATGAAGATGATTGTAAGCGGATACTACAAATTTCCTATAACCTGGTCGCTGGCTATAATTTTTGGGATTCTGTTGATTTCTGTGCTGGTTTCTGTCATTTATCCTGTAAAAGCGGAAGAAAGCAAGTCGGAGGTTGAAATATGAATTTCAAAGTTTGAGCCTGCTCCGAAAAGTTAATAAAGAGGAATATACACCAGGTCACCATCCCGATCCCGACCCTACGGGATCGGGATGGTGTCAAATAATTACTTTCCATAGCGGACTCAGGTTATATACATCATTTTCTGAAAGCCTCCTTATCCAATTTAGGTCTGGAGAATTGAATAGAGTTATTCTTCTTTAAACCAGTTGATTTCAAAATGAGCATAGCTTTACCACTGTTGCCCAGTTCCTGGTTGTAGCGCTGACTTTGAGTTTTTTCTCAAAAAATGTATTGGTCAGTTTGGTTCTGCCGTAACCTTCGGGGCAATAAAGATAAACAGCCCTGCCTGAAACAAAAAACTCATCCGGTAAAAAGCTGTCGGCTCCGATTTTACTGAGCAAGGCAAAGTCAGGAGTTGAATTCAATACGGTCAGGTGGAGTTTATCAACAGGTAACCCCCGATCATTTATGAATGGATTTTGGTCATGGATTTGAATCAACTCATTGCGCCTGATTAACTGAACAGGAACATCGAAACCAAACCGGTCGCGGATTATATCAGAGATAACCTTCTCATCAATTACCGGTTGATCTGTTGCAGATTCATACACAACATTCCCGCTCTGAATATAGGTTCTGACGTTTATAAGCCCTGCCTCAGCAAGTGCTTGAGTAAGCTGATTCATTTTAATCAGATTCTTTCCGCTTACATTAATCCCTCTTAGCAATGCTATGAATGTTTCCATGCGAAGATTCATTTAATTTGACCACTAATTTATTTCAATCCAACTTAGCAGCATGTTTAAGAATTTATAAACCAGCCAAGGAGCACCAAAATGCTGTAAAGAACCATTGATCCATCCAAAAAAATAGTATAATAATAAGGACTGGCTTTGCATTGGCGGCAATAAACAAAGAAAATCAAAATTACTGAAATCAATAGTGACGCAAAAAGGTTATAATAATTACCGTACTCAACAGCCAAACCCAGCGCAATCATTACAACCAAAATCAACAATCCTGTAACAAGATACTGAGTACGTTTCTGCCCAAGTGCAACCGGAATGGTCATTAAACCAGAACCGGTGTCGCTTTCAATATCACGGATGTCAAAAAGCAGGGCCAGTGCAAAGATCAGCAGGAACCTTCCGGCAAAAATCCATGAGAAAGCATCAAAAGTTAACTTGCCCGACAATTCCATGGCAGGTATTAAAACCGTTATCGTGGTCCAGACAATGGCCACCACAAAGGTCTTCAGGTAAGGTACTCTGCGAAGGGATAGTTTACCGGCCTGACCTTTCAAAGGAAATGAGTACAGCATTGTCAGCAAAAAAGATGCAATCAAAACCAGCTTTGTACCCGGACTCATGAAGAAAAATGAAATTGCCAGAATAAAAACTGCTGTTATGGTAATACCCCAGACTAACATCAGGTTGGCTGAAAGCCACTTGTACTTTTTTAGCTGGTCCGGTTTTGGGAGTTCATAAAACTTCAGGAACCGGTGAAGGTTGTATTCACACATGGTGGCACTGAAAATAAGGAGATGAAAAACATGAAAGCGCGGATTCATTCCGGTTTGAACCTGTGTGACAAGGCAAAGTGAGGCGGCTGCCAGCGAAAGAATCAGGTTATTGTGCAGCAGAATCTGAAGAAATGTTTGAAAACGATCTTTCACCCCTGTTAAACAATTTAATCTGATTCTTTCCTTTCCACAGTAAAAGAATACCTGAAAATCAAAGATTCCTTATAGCACGCCTGACTGCCGGAGTTCATGGCCCAATTGCTCCGGGCCGGTGAAATAAATTGTATCAAATCCAAGTTTACCGGCAGCTTTTATGTTATGAAGGTTATCGTCGATAAATAAACAATTGCCTGCCGTCAGGTTGTATCGGTTCAAAAGCAATTCGAATATGGCAGGATCCGGCTTGACCATTTTTTCCTCACCGGAAACAACAATTCCATCTAATGTTTGAAGAAACTTATACCGCTCAAAGGCAATGGGAAAGGTTTCAGCCGACCAGTTGGTGAGCCCGTAAATTTTATACCCGGCTGACTGCAACTCTTTCAGAATCGCGACTGATGCTGAAATTTCACCACCCAGCATATCTTCCCAGCGAAAATGGAATGCTTCAATCTCCTTTGACCATTCAGGATAGGCTGTACAAAGTTCTTTCACAGCAGTAGCGAAGGGTTTACCTTTATCAATGCTCAGATTCCATTCCGACGTGCAGATATTCTCCAGAAACCATTCAGTTTCTGCTTCCGTATAAAAGAATTTACTGTAAACGTGGCGTGGATTCCAGTCGATCAGTACACCGCCGAAGTCGAAAATAATTGTCTTTTTGATCATAAATAGCTCATTCATTTTGGGCCCACAGGTGCCAATTGAAATAACTCAAACAAAATTAATTTATTAACTGGAACCGGAAATTTAACCGATGTTATCGCTATCAGTAAAATGAAAGGAAAATAAAATTTGTACCGGAACATTATACTTCTCTTTAGGTGGGCAATCTACAATCTTAATTAATTGTCAGCAATTTATACATTTATTGCTTAACCCGATTGGTGAATTGCACCGATTTCCTGAACGGGGTTTACCTGAGTTATGCGATCTATTTTTCACCCAAATTCCTCAACTCAGGTCTGATATGCCATTTATCATTGAAAATCAGGGAAATCCTGAATAAATCTGCTTTGTTTATCAGTCTTTCGGGCTAAAAAAGTTATACTCAAGTCTTATATCCTTGGTAATTAATCCTTTGCCATCCATTACTTTTATCGAACTGACATTCTTCTTTTCGTTGTAGTCAAATATCCATTGTGTTTTAAGGTTTTCGATCAGCGATTCCTTCGAAATATTATTATACTCGATACCGACTATTTTGCCGCTGATATCCGACCTGAAAATATAGTGTCGTTTAAAGGGTTTGATTTTATCGTCAATTTCAAGATCGGCAATGTTACCCTTGGCAAAAGAATAATCTATAACATAATTTCTGATGGGCGATCTTACAGTTTTGACCGATATTTGGCCAATTCTGTTATACGAGTATGTAATTGAAAGTTTTTCAGCAGAGCCTTTGAAGCTTTTAAAATGTGTCAGTTTATCTCCATCGTAGAAGTAGAGTGTGGAATCGGTTATTTTACCCTTCCGGTTTATTGAATACTTCAGGGCAGGCAATTTAAGTTCGCTCTGATAGTAATGGTCTGTGGATTTAACCTCAGTCTTCCCTGAAACTATGTTGAAATAAGAAACTTCAGTCAGAATGCCTCCTGAATAACGCATCAGTGTTTTGTTGTTGATTCCCCGTGGTTTGTCAACCAACCCGGAAACCCTGAGGGTATCGCCCATTAACTCGTTGTTGTAACTAATTTCATTTATAATATCGTTATATGAAATTGCTATAACTTTATCTCCTGCATAACTAACAGATTTACTTTTCTTCCTTTCAGCATCCGTTTGTATAAGAATCATAGTATCTGCTTTTCTCAGGAATTTAAGTTCAAACAACAAAACACTTCCATCAATAACCCTGACCTGCATGATTGAATCGACCGGAATGTAAGAAATCAGGCCCGGACTCAACACATCGTTTATTTCTTTTTGGAAGTAGTCGGATGTTTTTACCAACTCATCATTTTCGTAAAAATCGCTTTTATTGAACAATGGATTGTTGTGACTGCGAACACTTCCCACAAAGTAAAGCCCAGGTGCAAACAGAACCAGAGGAATATTCCGGTCAAAATCGTTCAGCACCTGATACATGAGTGTACTGTTAACAAGTCTGGCTATTGCCGGCGCATTTTCTTTCTGTGCATTGGCATTGAAAATTGACAGAGATGCGACAAGAATCAACAGGATTTTTTTTATCATTGCATTATGATTCAGTAAATCAATAATTTTAAGAGCAATTCATTTTAAGAATGTCCTATTAACCCGGGCATGCCAGCAGTCAGGTATAACCGGTAAACATTGATACAAAGCTATTATTTCTTTTGTGCTGCTGAAACACAATGATAATAAAAAAGAGAACCCATATTAAAAAAGTGAATGAAAACTCACATTGAGTCCGATCACTATTCTATCCTACAGATGATTACAACATAATT
>JBBQIQ010000113.1:0-13276 GCA_038325075.1 Bacteroidales bacterium
CTTTTTTTTTTTTTTATTTATTTTTTTTTTGTCTTTGTTTTTTTGTTTTTTTTTCTTTTTGATCTTTCCTTCCTGTCGGATCCTTTCCTTTTCTCCTTTCTTGGGGGTGGGTGGTGGGGGGGGGGGGCCCCCCCCCCCCCCCCACAAAGCCCCCTTCGTCCATCGCTAATGAATTGTCATTCTGAACGTAACGTAGTGAAGAGAAGAATCTCATAACTCCATCCACAAGTTTACCGGACAATAATGATTTAAAATAAAAAAAACCGGCTTATTTGCCGGTTTTCAAAGTTTAAACGTCAATTCTTGCGTATTTCGCATTTTTCTCAATGAAATCGCGTCGCGGGGGTACTTCATCTCCCATGAGCATAGAGAAAATACGGTCGGCTTCGGTGCCATTATCAATAGTAACCTGTCTTAAAGTCCTGAATTCGGGATTCATGGTAGTTGACCAGAGTTGCTCGGCATTCATTTCCCCCAAACCCTTGTAACGCTGAATATGCACAGTGCTTTCCTTACCTTTTGCAAGTTCAGCAACATAAGCAATCCGCTCTTCTTCGTTCCAGCAATAACGTTCGTTATTGCCCTTACGGATCAGATACAGTGGTGGAGTAGCGATATAGACATACCCGTTATCGATCAGTTCCTTCATATACCGGAAAAAGAAAGTAAGGATAAGGGTCGCAATATGGCTACCGTCAACATCGGCATCGGTCATTATAATCACTTTGTGATAGCGAAGTTTTGTAAGATTCAGTTCCTTACTGTCTTCTTCCGTTCCAATTGAGACACCCAGAGCAGTAAACATATTCTTTATTTCCTCACTGTCATAGATCTTGTGCTGCATGGCTTTCTCCACATTCAGGATTTTTCCCCTGAGTGGAAGGATGGCCTGAAATTTTCGGTCGCGGCCCTGCTTGGCCGTACCACCTGCGGAATCACCCTCAACGAGATATAACTCACAAAGAGCCGGATCGCGTTCGCTGCAATCGGCCAGTTTGCCGGGCAGTCCCGATCCTGACAAAACATTTTTTCGCTGGACCAGTTCGCGGGCTTTTCGTGCGGCGTGACGGGCAGTGGCAGCGAGAATTACTTTGTTAACAATGGTGCGGGCTTCTTTTGGATGTTCCTCAAGGTAGTAATTCAGCAATTCAGAAACAAGAACATCAACAGCACCCATAACTTCGTTGTTCCCAAGCTTGGTTTTAGTCTGACCTTCAAACTGGGGTTCCTGTACTTTTACAGAAATGATTGCAGTAAGGCCTTCACGGAAATCGTCGCCACTGATGTCAAATTTCAACTTTGAAAGCATCCCCGATTTATCGGCATAACTCTTCAATGTACGGGTTAGCCCCCTGCGGAAACCGGCAAGGTGTGTTCCGCCCTCGTGGGTGTTGATGTTGTTAACGTAAGAGTGGATATTCTCACTGAAGGATGTGTTATACTGCATGGCGATTTCAACCGGAATATCGTTCTTTTCGCCTTCAATATAAATAGGCTCGGGCATAAGTTGTTCGCGCATCCCGTCGAGGTACTCAATAAAATCGCGTAACCCGTTATCGGAATGAAAAACAGCCGAAGGATGGTTTCCCGATTCATCAAGTTCGCGTTCGTCAACAATAGAAAGCCTGATGCGCTTGTTCAGAAAAGCAAGTTCGCGCAGGCGTGAAGCCAGAATCTCAAAATCATACTCTTCTAATGTAAAAATAGAATTATCAGGTTTAAAATGCACAGTGGTACCTGTTTTGTCGGATTCCCCGACAACCCTCACCGGGTAAAGCGGTTTGCCGATGGAATACTCCTGTTCAAATATTTTACCTTCGCGGTAAACGGTCACCTTGAGTGCCGATGAAAGTGCATTGACACAGGAAACACCAACCCCGTGCAGACCGCCGGAAACTTTATAGGAACCTTTGTCAAACTTGCCCCCTGCATGAAGCACAGTCATAACCACTTCCAATGCAGAGCGATTCTCCTTTTCGTGGAGGTCGGTGGGAATTCCACGGCCATTATCGCTAACTGTAACCGAATTATCGGTGTGAATAACGACATCAATGTTATCGCAATAGCCTGCAAGAGCTTCGTCAATAGAATTGTCGATGACTTCATATACAAGATGGTGTAAGCCACGGGAACTGATGTCTCCGATATACATGGCAGGCCGCTTGCGAACGGCTTCGAGCCCTTCGAGTACCTGTATATTTTCTGCTGTATAATTGCCGTTGCCCGTTCCGATTCTGCTACCTGCCCCTGTGGATTCAGTAGGATTGTTTAATTCGTTCATATTCAGTTTACTAGTGTATGTTTACAAGTACGCAAAGGTACGTTTTTTTAGCTTTGGTTTTACATTGAAAATGCTTTAAAATAGCTTGAAGTTATGAACAAAAAGTGAAGAGTTTTTTACAATATTGCCTTTCGCAATCATGTCAGTGAATACAATCGTACCAGATACCTGAAATTCATCTGAATTCACGGAAATTTAGTCAGTAAAAAAGTCCAAACCTGAATGGAAGGTTTTCTCAATCAAATGAAGAAAACATCGGGCTCCTGGGAACTGGCGTTCAGGAATAACACTTCCTGAATACCTTATTCTGATATTCCTTTCAGAAAGAATAAGAAACGCCACCCATTAACCGCAAGCGGTAGCCGGGGTAATTATACCACTGATAGTAACGCGTACCCATCACGTTGCTGAAATTAAGGTAGGCTGAAAGCAACTTTGTGTAGCGGTATTCCACACCCAGATTTAAATCGGTATAGCCCTTAACCGACTCTGTGAGATAACCACTCTCACGCTCCGGCGCGGGAATGCGGGCAAACTGCTTTCCGTTGGTGGTAAATCCGGCTCGCACAATGATTTTTTTCTGAATGTCATAAAAAGCTTCTGCTCCTAAGGTTGAAACCGGTTTGTGCCAGGGGTCTTCTTTGTTCGTCAGCGACCATTTCTCAAAGCCTGCAAATACTTTAACCCTGATGCGCTCAGCCGTCTGATATTCAGCTTCAAGACGGCCCTTCATAACACTTCCGTCGTTATAGACTATCGTAAATCGGTTAAATAAAGTCAGCGTTGGATCGTTCACGAAAAATGCTTCGTTTTCAATCATGCTGGTTCTGAATGAAGCAGTAAGATTAATTTGTTTTCCGGCCCTGGCCCTGGCACCTGCATAAAATGTAAATTTCTCGCGGGTATATTGAAGCGGAAGCACCGATTGCACATAAGGATTTATTTCACTGAGGTCATCAAACCCTCTTCGGAAAATTCCGCCGGTGATTCCGGCAGTAACTACCAATGCATCCTCTATCACCCGCACCTGCCCTTCAATAAACGGAAACAGGTAAGCTTTCGAAATGGAATCTGTATGTATTGAAAAATCTAATCCAACCAAAATTTTATACTCATTAAACTCCGTACTAATGGAAGGTTTGAAACTCAACAGGGCGCTTTTCTGTTTGAGTGTACTGTCTTTATATCCGCTAAAATCAAGGTTGGTTTCAAACCCCAGCGACTGGTAATCGGTCAGGTCGAAGAGATCGAACCTTTTGTCGGCCGCAGCATTGATCGAAATGCGGGATTCACGGGTTTCGAATAAGTCCCCTACACTGGTGAAAGCCAGATTTAGCCGGTGGTTTAGCTGGTCAGCATCGGTGTAGTTTGATCGAACGCCTGCTGAAGCATTCAGCCTGTTGAAACGCTGTTTAAGTCCGTCTTCATCAACAATAAAATCAAAATCGGAAGGCTTGAAGCCATAATGGTGCACCACATTTCTGCGATATCCTGCTGCAGCGCTTATGGTGTGGTTATCGGTAAATTTCTGCCCGCTCAATTTAATCAGGTTCAGGCTGTTACTGCTTTTTGGATAATCCTTGATGGTTCCCGATGACGACAAATGCTTGAGGTGCACACCAAAAGCATAAGTCTTAGTACGGAGTGAGTTGGCGAAGAATTCAGCATACGGGGTGGTGTAATTGCCAAATCCCACCTTCGCGTAATTCCGGTAGAGCTTTTTTTGAGGTTCACCAACCAGCTTAACTGCGGAAATATCATCCGGCTTAAGCGTTGTTTCCATCTGCACCGGATTGACGGAATAAGTCATCACCGGGATTTTAACTTCTGTTTCGTCGGGTGAAGGACTCATGCTGATCTTATTGGCATCGGGCACTGTCGGCTCGAATGCCGCCACCACAGTTACCTGTTCGTTAATAACCTGGGCATACAATCCCGGGTTTAAGATAACAAGGCCCGCTGTAAGAATAATGCAGGCTGATAAAATGGATGGATTTATGTTGATTTTCATGATTTTTCAGTTTTTGACGATTGATGCCGGATTTTGCTTCTTATTTTATGATGATTCCATCCTCATCATCGAATTCGCGACTGCCCGGTTGCTTTCCATTTTCGCTTGAGACAATCTGATCTAATTTATCAATGGCAATTTGTTTAAGATCTGCCTCTTCATAATTATCTATAATACTTTGCAGGGTTTGTTTGGCCTGGAAGGTATTGCCGGTTTTCATGTAAACGTCGGAGAGCAGAATGAAAGCTTTGGCCACCCAGTAGTCATAAGAAGCATAATCACCGGTAAGCCTGAAAATGTGCTTTTCGGCATTCTTATAATCTTTTTCATCATAACTCATCACGGCAAGGCCATACAGGGCTTCGGCACCAGCTTCACCCTGTGAAAGTTTAATGGTTTCATTGAAAGAACTCCTTGCAAGCTCTGTCCGGTTCAGTGCTTTGGCTGAATTGCCGATGATCAGGTTTGTTTCAGCCGCCAGCCCGGGTGTAGTCTGGTCCATTTGCTGAAGCCGCTGACTGCTTGCTATAGCCAGTCCAAAGTTACCCAGATTATACTGACAACGCATTTGACCGGTAATTGCAGTCGTGGTGTTTACTTTATTTTCGGCATTTTCCTCGAGTCGCTGGTACATGGTCAGCGCCTGCTGGTAGTCTTTCATCCTGAAAAGGATCTCCGCCGCTTTTAAAGCCGCGTCTTCAGTAAAACGGGTTCTGGGACGGCCCAGGACATATTCATAACTCTTAAGGGCTTCGGCATATTTACCAGCCCTTGATTCACAATCTGCCTTGTAGAAACTGGCATTGACAGCAAAAATACCACCAGGAAACTTCTGAAGGTAAGCGTCGAAGCCAGGTAAAGCATTCTCACAATCACCACTCATATACCGGTTTTCCACAGCTGTAAATGTGAGCGAATCCTGCTCTGAACGGGAAACATTGGCGAAAGGGATGTCGGTCGCGTATTCAACGTACTTATCAACCTGGTTCAGGTCAACATAGATATTGCGGATAACGGCCAGTGCTTCCCTCGATTCGGGCGTGGCCGGATAATCTTTAACTACCTTTTTAAAGGTTTCAAGCGCTTTCTGGTCCCGGTTGGTGTTGTAATAGATCAGTCCGATGTTGAGCAGGGAATTTTTAACCAGGCTGCTTTTAGGATAATCCGTGATCAGCTTCTGGAAAGAGGACAATGCCTCTTCATTTTGCTTGAGTGTTACCAGGGTGCGCCCCATTTCAAACCTTGCATCGTCGCCGTAAGCAGATCTTGGGTAGTCAGCCAGCAGCTTCTCCAATGCGGTAACCTTTTGGTTGAAATTACCGGTAACCCCAACAGCTACAGCCTTCTGGTAAAGCGCATAATCCGCATCGGCCGCTTTCGCAGAAATAACCTGTTCGTAATGCTGAATGGCTTCTTTGTACTGCTTGTTCATTAAATAGCAATCGGCCATTCTGAGCCGGGCATCGTTCAGCATTTTTATATTCGTTGGACTGCTTTCGGTATATCGGGTAAACGATTGTTTAGCTGCTGAATAGTTTTTAAGCATATACTGTGCATACCCCAGGTTATAGTTAACCGTGCTGTAAGCAGGATATTTATCCGCTCCGGCGGTAGCCTGAAACCGGGTATAATAATCGGCAGCAATCTCGTACTGATTGAGCCGGTAATAGGATTCGGCTGTCCAGAACATAGCCCCTGCCACAATTTGTTCATCTGAACGATTCTCAAGCGATTTTTTAAACTGTCCGATGGCATCGAAAAACTGATTATCGGTAAACAACTCTAATCCCCTGAAATAGCTGATTTTTTGATAGATGGAATTTTGAGCAGCATTTCGTTTCTTTATATTTTCGAGGGTGGTTAGTGCTTCCTTATAATTGCGGGTTACCATATACAGATTGGCAAGGTAGGTATAGGCTTCATCCCTGCGGGGCGATTTAGGGTACTCACTCAGATATTGTTGCAGCGCTTTTATAGCCTCATTGTAAGGATTGTAAGAAAGTTCTATGGAAAGCTTTGCAAAGTTGAACAACGCATCCTCGGCGAGGTCAGACATAATGGGTACTTTCCAGGCGGAAAGAAAAGAGGCAGATGCAAATTTCTTTTGATCGGTTTTCAGATAACAGTCGCCAAGGTGATAATAAGCATTTTGAGACAGACTATCTTCACTGGTGGCAACCGATTGGAATTCAGGAATGGCTTTCGCATAGTTCCCGGTTTTATAATATGAAAAACCGAGCAGGTAACTTTCTTCCCGCGCGCCTTTACTACGGCTGATGGTACGGTATTCTTCCATTAGTCTGATGGCTTCAGCATAGTTGCCTTTGCGGTAGTTTACATCGGCAACCAATCTCAGGATTTCGTTGGTGCGTTTGTTTCGCTGGCCTTTAAGGTATGGCTGGGCCATTTCAAGCATTTGGTCGTGCTTTCCCTGTAAATAATAAATCTGGATGATGTAATAGGGTGCAACATTTTTAAAGGTCTCATCGTCCTGCAGCTTTTTAAAATCGCGGAGGGCAGTTTCATAATTGCCACTGGCATACATAATATGGGCATAGTAATAACTTGCCGGTCCGGTGTATTTGGTTTGCTTTTCCTTGATGGTATAAAAGGCGTCGGCAGCTTTATCAAGATCCCCCTGTTTGAAATAGCAATATCCGGTTTTGAAGGTAAATTCAGCATTCTCCTCCTCGTTCATATCGTAATTATCGACCTTGTTATAGGCCTCCAGGGCGCTGCGGTAGCTGTTGTTCCTGAACTGAAGGTTGCCTAATTGAAACCAGGCCCGGTTCGATCGCGTATTTTCAGGATAGTTCTTAAGGAATTGTTTCAGCAGAACGGCTGCATCACCATGCTGAAGCTCGGCAGCACTGACAGAAGTATAGTAATCCTTTTCAGCATCAAACCCCATCAGCAGGTCGTTGGCCGGCACCAAACGGTTATAGGTCTCCCGTGTTGCTCCATACTTTTCTTTGGAAAACAGATCGCCTGCTGTAACTATCTCGGCTGCAGGTGAGGCAAATTGTACAGTTTGCTGGGCGTATCCCGCCAGGTGAATAAGCAATAACAGAGCGATGAACGCTGTAAAAAACATTCTTTTCATGCAGAAGGCATTTTGAGGTAGCAAAGTTAGCCTTATTGAGGCTTTTGAAATGGACGGGGAAACCGGATTTATCAACAATGTATAATTGAAAACTTATATTGTTAACGCTTACTTCTTCTGCTTATTATATTAAGGTAATACGGGCGATATCTGACCGCAAAGCCGATGGAGGAAAAGCATGGTCATGGACAAATTATAACCTGTTATATTTCAGTGACTTAGACGAGCCATCATAGTTAATAACCCTGACTATATAAATACCTGCCCTTAGCGAGGAAATATCCAGATTGATTTCGGATTGCCCGGGTTCTGGCCTGATAGTCCGGACACAACTGCCATTCAAACTGAAAATACTGGCTTCGGCAGTGTTATTCGCATTCAGGATAACCATTGAGCTGCCATCATTACCAGGCCTGAGAGCGGGATCCTTCTTCATGCCGATGGAATTTGCTGATACCGGGCCGTATTCAAGCGTAAGGTTATCGACCCAGAGCGTGCTTCCGGTAACCGGGCTTCCGGTGAGCAGGTTTGATGAAAAGAACATAATATTCATGGTGTCGGGCATTGCCCAGATTAAATACTCAATTGGAACAGAAAACTCCTGCCAGTCGGGGTTTTGACCGCCGATGGTTTTATAGGCATAGGCAAGCGTATCGCGGCCGCTGCCATTCCATCTCGACAGGCCGATTCCAATGATGCAGGAGTCGCCTGACGAAGGCTGGTACCTGAACCATCCTCTGAGCATGTTGGGTTGTGTGTTGATTGGAACACCACCATCTACGGAACCGGTCATGTTAAGCACATCGAGCGTTATAACACCAAGCGACAGGATACCCGGCAAGGTGACCGGTCCGACCAGGAAAATATTCTCGGTCACTGTTTGAATCTTTGCGCAGGAGGTTCCGCTTTGGGGATTGGTCTGGTCGCGGGTAACGCAGATGAAATCGGTACCTAATATGTTTTGGTTTATCGTATTCCATCCGGCAGGCTCACCACCGCTCCAGTCTTCAAACCCGGGATTCGGGATAGGGTTCTGAGCGTGGATAACCGGCAGGAAAATCCCTGATATCATTAACAAAATCAGGAAAGAGAGTTTGTAAGAGCGGACTGGTTTTATCATTTTAAAATATTAACGTGTTTGAGTAATAATTCCTTTGATTCGCAAAGATAAACAAAATTAATATGAACGGCCAGAGTGGCATTGCTGGCAATGAGTTGCAAGCCTGGGTTATATAATTAAAGGGGTTGCCTTTTCAGGCAACCCCTTTATTCAGAAAAAACGGTGCCGTTCAACGATGTAAGCGGGGTTCTGTTTCCCGCAAAATGCGGGACTTCTGCCATTTATCTATCCCTTATGTCGCCATAAGGTTCTAACGACCTACCCCCCGGAAAAGAGCGGGCAGCTCTCTGTTTAGCCTTTCGGCAGAACCTTCCGGTATATTTGGTCTTTCAATCCATAAGGTTTACCCGCGCAGGTTGTTACCAACCTGGGCCGTGGGCTCTTACCCCACATTTTCACCCTTATCCCACCAGGGCGGGACGGTTATTTTCTGTGGCACTTGCTGTTTCCGCCGACTGCGGAACCTTCCCGTTAGGAAGTATGGCGCCCTGTATTGCCCCGACTTTCCTCTTCCGGTTCTGCAACCGGAAGCGACAGAACACGTTGATGTTTCCGTTCAAGACTTAAGTTGATGCAAAAATACGAAAATATTGGATACCAAAGCAATAGAAGCTTTTCAGACATCAGGTATTTTTCGGTATCCTCACCTCAATGGCACCGTTACCGTAACTGGCAAATGAGGCACTTCTGGATTCAATACCCTCATATTCAGCCAGTTTTACTTTTATGGCAGACTTTAGTGTACCATTGCCAATGCCATGAATAAATACCACCTTTATATAATTGAATGCAATCGCGCTTTCAAGCATCCGGGTGAAATAATCCAGTTGAAAGTTGAGGATTTCACTATTTTGCATTCCGGAATAGTCGGTCCGGAGTGAAGAGATATGAAGGTCAACCTCCGCTTCACGCGCTGAAGTTTTGTGCAGATCAATGAGGGCAGGCGGTGCAACAGCCATAATCTTTTGCTGGGCAGCCAGGTCAAGGCCCGATTTTGCAAGTTCTTCCTCCGCTGCAATAATTACCTGTCCGGCTATATCGCCCATATTGATCATGATGGCTTTCTGTCCGATCAGGGGGAAATCGAGATAGCTAGTTTCCTTGTAAAACCTGACCGGCTTCATTTTAAAAGCGGCATGTAGCGGACTCAGCACCTGGCTGACTTCACTTTTATTAAAAATTACCTGGATCACCCCATCACACCAGCCTTCGATGTCTTCGCGGAGAATGGTTTCAATCAGTATCTTTGTATAGGCAGGAATAACATCGTAATCAAAACCGGCATAGTCCTTTTCTGTTTCTTTCAGATAAATCGAATACAAAGCATCGTAGCTGGTATTGTTTACGAGAAAAATATCGAGTTCCCCTGATATCAGCCACTTTTGATCGCGGGGGGCAAAAGCCAGGTGAATGCCTTCAACAGTTTTCATGCCCGATTGACGGTACAACCAGCTTACCCGATCATCTTCGGCTGATTCTGTGTGAGTTGCTCCGGATGCCGCAGGCAATTTTTCACGAGCTGAAGCGACCTTATCGGGAAGCGTAACATTTACCTGCCGGTCGAAAAACCTGCCGGCTGCGCCCTGTGGTTCGATCAGTAACAATTCCTTAATCAGAACAGGCACTTCAAATCCCTCTTCAATGGCCACATTGGCCATTGTGTTACTTATGATACTGGTGACAATTCCGCCCCCCATTTCGTTCAAAAACCGCACCTTGTCGCCTGGTTTCAATTCCATAATTTCTTCGTGTAAGTAGTTAATTGAGTTTGTGCAATTGATCTGGCAGTTCTCTATTTGAGAAACCGAAAACCGGTGCAAAGTTAATCAATTAAGACGGGGGCTGCTTAAGGAAATCCGGATTGAAATTTCCAACCAAAATTATTCACACTGCCGGAGCAAATAAAATCGCGTTACTACTCACCATATTGGAGCAGAAATTCAGGGTTAATCGCTTTAAAACTGATCCTGCCATTGATGAAGTTGTTATCAGATAAAAGAGCGGAATGGGGCTCCTCCAATGTGCGGATAACAATACCTTCGGCCAATACATCAGGGCAAATTGTACTCCTGATCGTGGCCATTTTGATAATTTCATTCATGTCGCCCGAAAGCGCATAATCCGTTGAGATAACCGGCACAGTGGGAAGATCAAGGTCTTTCATAAGTTGAATAAAGTCATTGAAAGTCAGAAATTCAGACTTATCAATATCGAAGGCATTGAAAAACCGAACGATCTGGCCTCTGATTTTCAATCTGTTCCCCTGTATGTTATCGCCGATAAGTTCACCCTGCAAGGCCATATTGCGATTCAAAGAACGCAGTCTGGGTTCAATTTCCATTTTACGCGCCAGTATCCAGTAGCTGTTTTCTGAAGTCTCAACCAGTTCCATATTACGGCTGCAAACCCCGAATTCGCCATTGTTAAGGAAATAGGTTGCTGAACTGCCGTCTATTTTTTCAGTAACATAACATTTTTCGCCTTTGTAGCTGTCGAGGATTTCCTGTAACAACTGCACCCTGGGTTCGTCCGTTTTCGGAATAAACGAAGGAAACCGCCCTTTCATGATGCCGCTCAGGCACGCCGGTATAACAGGTTCATATTTAATAATTCCAAGAGCTTCCGTGCAATCCTTATTTAATTCAACCTCAAAGTCATCGGGCAAAATCGACAGCGGAAAACAAATGCCCTGCGAAACCTGTCCCCGCAACCTGATCGTGCGGACCCTCATTCCCCTTGGGTTTAAGAATTCAAATTCAGGCCTGTCGGGCATTATGCTGTCTATTTCACAATAAACCACCAGGTCGCCGGTTTTAAATTCGCCTTTCTTTACAACCACTTGCCAGCCCAGAACGCTGGCTTTTTCGATGGCTTCAGCGCCTTCAATCGGTTCCAGCGCCCAGATTCTTTGAATACTTGCCAATTTTCTCATAACACGATAAAAATAATAAAAAAAGCAAAGTAAGATGGTTCAAAATTTGCTGACACTCAGTTTATAATTTGTTCATCAACCCGGCAAGGACCAACCTTATTCTTCTTCAGAACTTCCAACAGGATAATTGTTTAATTTTACAGCGATTCGACCATTCAATGAACAGCCTTTTCCGACCCGTCTCTCGTTTTTTTCTTTACAGCATCATTATACTGCTGCTCTTTTCCTGTGATGAAAAAGACCCGGCGCCCTACGTTCCTACCCCTTATGCGCTTGAGATTCCAAAGTATTTCCCGACACAACTCAATATTCCGGCCGATAATCCATTGACTGAAGAGGGCATTATGTTGGGCCGATATCTGTTTTACGATGGCCGTTTATCAGGGCGCACAGATTTTGATTCGCTGATGAGTTGCGGCAGTTGCCACATCCAGGCCAATAGTTTCGAGCCTGGCATCAACAACAACGTATTCACAGGCGGGCGCACTTTTGGTTTGAAAGGAGCCCCCACGCCACATGTCGCCCTGCCACTGATCAACCTGGTTTGGAACCCGAACGGCTACCTCTGGAATGGATCGATCCGGCGTAATAATCCGGATGTAAACCGGCGCAATCTCGAAGACCTTGTTTGGATGGGCGTTACAGCGCCGCACGAGATGGATGGCGATACCAACCGCACGAAAGCCCTGATTCAGCAGTTGCCGGGCTATCCTGAACTGTTTGAAAAAGCATTTGGTTCTAAAACAGTGACCATGAAGAACATCAGCCGTGCCATTGCCCAGTTTGTCCGCACATTTGTTTCTGCAGATTCAAAATTTGACCGGTATATGCAAGGTGAACTGCAGATTACACAGCAGGAGTTAAATGGCTTTATCCTTTTCACAACCGAGGAAGGGGCTGATTGCTTTCATTGCCATGGCAGCAGCGGCAATCCGTTGTTTACCACCAATCTGTTTTACAACAACGGCAAGGATACAGAATTCAACGATCCGCGCGACCGCTATGCCGTAACCGGCGATGAAACCGACAGGGGTGCCTATAAAGCCACGACCCTCCGAAACATTAACCTGATGGGGCCTTACATGCACGATGGGCGTTTTCAGACCCTTGACGAAGTAATCAGTTTTTATTCACACCAGGTAAAAATGTCGCCCTGGGTGAATCCTTTGATGCATCATGTGGCTGAGGGCGGGGTTCAGCTTACACCGAATGAAAAGTCCGATCTGAAAGCATTTATTCTTTCGCTTCAGGATGACAACTTCCTGACCAATCCCGATTTTGCCCCACCGGCAGTATTTCCTGATGGCTCAACCTACCGGCAGGTGGCCGGGAAATTTTATCAGCAGAATTAAAACCGTTATCCTCACACAGTCGGATAGAGATACTTGAGTCCACTCCGAAAACTTAGAATTTGACATCATCCCGATCCCGTACGTACGGGATCGGGACATTAAAACACTATCCGCCAGGTGGCGGACACCAATTTTAAATTGTTGATATAGATTATCATACAGAATTTGGTGCCTTGGTGTCTTGGTGTCTAACCTTCTTTTTTGACTTTTCGGAGCAGGCTCATCCTTTGATTTTCATTGATTTGCTCTTGGAATTTCGAAAAAAAGCCCCGGTTGTACATCGGGGCCATAATAACCGTAGGCCTGCCGGATTATTTGAATGTTGGATTCAATCCTAGATTGTACATGGTAAACGACCACATATCGGTAGCCTCTTCAATCATTTTCGAAATGGGCTTACCGGCTCCGTGGCCTGCTTTGGTTTCGATGCGGATCAACACCGGGTTCTGGCAGGCGTGTTTTTCCTGTAGGGTCGCT
>JBBQIQ010000114.1:0-13161 GCA_038325075.1 Bacteroidales bacterium
TCCACCAGCAATCAGTCCCACTACGCTATCCCCAATACACTAACAACTATCCTCAATCCTCTCTCCTCAATGCGCTATCGTAACTCCGATATCCTATCCGCAATCCGCAATCCGCAATCCGCAATCCGCAATCCTCAATCCTCAAACCTCAATCCTCAATCCTCAATCCGCAATCGGCAATCCGAAATCCGATCCGCAATCCGCAATCCGCAATCCGCAATCCGCAATCCGCAATCCGATCCGCAATCCGCAATCCGAAATCCGATCCGCAATCCTCAATCCTCAATCCGCAATCCTCAATCCTCAATCCTCAATCCGCAATCCGCAATCCGAAATCCGATCCGCAATCCGCAATCCGAAATCCGCAATCCGAAATCCGATCCGCAATCCGCAATCCGCAATCCGCAATCCCACCGCCGTTGGCGGGGCAAGCGCAATCCGCATTCTAACCTCCCCCAAGTACCAAACTCGTTGCACTTACCCATTTCGAGGCATCCGAAAGATAATAAATAATTGAATTCGCAACATCAACCGGGTCGCCAAGACCCAGAATCTGCCGGGCTTCAATCATATTTACGGCTTCCTGCGAATAGTTGGCGGCAGTTTCATCGAGCATGGGCGAACGCACAAAGGCAGGTGCCACACAGTTTACCCTGATTTTTTTTGGCGCCAGTTCCAGTGCCAGCACCCGGGCGTATGCTTCGAGGGCAGCTTTCGCACTAATGTACATCGCCCCGCCCACAAACGGATATCGGGTAGAAATAGAGGAAATAAAAACGATTGAACAATTTCCTTTTACCAGTTTTTTCTTCGCGAGAAGTCCTGCTGTCAGCAAAACCGAAGCATCGAAACTGATGCGGAAGGTTTTGGCGATGGTTTCAGAAGTGATATACCGGGCGGGTGACAGATCGGAAATGCCGGTGCTATGCACTACCCCGTTGAGAACCGGCAGGGATGCAACCAGTTGATCAATGTCGGACTGAATGGTCAGATCGGCCAGTTGCTGAATGTGACCATCACCTTTGAGTAATGTGTATGTTTCATCAAGCCGGTGTGCATCGCGGCCAGTGATTACTACCCTTGCGCCAAATTCAGAGGATGTAATGGCAGTTTGTCGGCCAAGTCCGGAGGAAGCTCCGGTTACAAGTATGGTTTTTCCGGTGAGATCAAATGCGTTCATAGAGTTAAGCTCAAAGTATAAAGTAAAAAACTCAAAGTAAAAAGGAATGATGAATAATGAATGACGCCCTTCGGCTGCGCTCAGGGTAAAAATGACGAATGACGCCCTTCGGCTGCGCTCAGGGTAAAAATGATGAATGATGAATGATAAATGACGAATGCCCTTCGGCATGGTTCGACAAGAGCTCACCAATCAACACTATCCTTAGCGTTCCGCTAAGGATCAACTAAAATCACTCATTCTCATCACATTTCTTCATTATCTGGTTTGTCAAAAATTCTCCCTCTCTGGGGAAGCCTTAGAGGGGGTCTTCACCTTCTTCTATTTTACATTCAGTCAAATTCGGAACTACCATCTCTCAAATACTATCCTCGCCGTCCCGCTAAGGATCAACTAACCCTGCACTCCATCTTCTCTCATTTCATCATTACCCGGTCAGAAGTTAAGAGAATAAGGTTTTTCCTTCTCTCAAACACTATCCTCACCGTCCTGCTAAGGATCAACTAACCCCGCACTCCATCTTCTCTCATTTCATCATTACCCGGTCTGGTACCCAATACTTCCTCCGTTTTAAGTTCAGTCAACGGCGGAACTAAAATTCCATCGGTTTCAATCAGCACAGTTCCCCACGACAACCCTATCCCAAAGGCAGAAAGCAACAATTTCTGAGGCTTTTCCTGAAGCGTTTCCCTGATCTGGGTAACCATGGTTAGCGGAATAGAAGCGCAACTGGTATTCCCGAATTCACGCAGGGAATAGGGCACTTTAACAGGATCAACCTTCAGCATTTTGCGCAGCGTTTCATTGATCAGCCGGTTGGCCTGGTGGAAAAGCAGGTAATCAAATTCTCCAAGATCACGCCCAAAATGCTTTAATGTGGTTTTGATATTTGGGACTACTTCACGAAGGGAGAAGTTGAACACTTCAATTCCGTTGAGTGCTATCTGCAGGCGGTTTCGGTAAATGCCATCGCCGTATTTCTTTGTGGTAAAAGATTTCTTGCTGGCCAGGTTACGCACACCGCCATCGTAAATAATAATCGCTTCATAGCCGCTACCGTCCGTCTGCAGGTTAAACTGCATAGGAGCATTTCCGGGTTTCAGTTCCAGGGCGGTTGCTGTTCCGGCATCGCCGAATAGTGGATAAGTGCTCTTGTCTCTGTATGCAGAAGTAACATTGGAGAGATCCCCAACCAGCAGCAGGCTTTTTTGAATTCCGGTTGCCTTCATCATACTGCTGATCACCGAAAGGCCATATACATAACCCGAACAGCCCAGATTTATGTCGATCGCCATACAGCTTTGGGGCAGTTTCAATCGGTCCTGAAGGATGGTTGAAGTTGAGGGGATAATATAGTCGCGGCTTTGCGAAACAAAAATCAACAAGTTGATTTCGTTGCGGTTCCATTTCAGTTCGCCAAGCAATTGCTCTGCAGCCTGAAAGCAAAGGTCAGAAGTGGTTTGACCGGGCTCAGCCACGTGGCGGGTTTCCACGCCAATGGTCTTAATGATCTGGTCACGGTCTTTCCGACTGATCCAGGTATAGTCGTGGTTCGAAAGAATTTTCCCGGGGACACAGGCAGAAAGTCCGGCAATACGTACATCTGGAATCTCAAAAATGGCCATAATTCTGCTTAAATGTGATTGCTACCCGGCTGCATTAAAGAAGTGTCTCTTTAAAATATAGAGTTTCTTTCACTCTGAGTTTCCATGTCTGAAGTCAGCGGGGATTACACAAAAATACTTTATTTTTAATTCAGGTGCCCGGTATTGTGAGAATGAAACCAGCAATTTTGATTCAAGCCGGAATCATCAGGAGTTTCATAAGAAAAAAAAGCGGTACAAATATTTTAAGTATAGTAAAAATTAAGTTAAAATATCGTTATTCATTTAAGTATAATTAAAAGATTTGCAGGAAATGAATAATTATGATTTGATTCTAATAGGACGTTACGGCTAATTGCTTTCGGACATTTTTGAAAATATATCTTCCTGGCCAACCCAAATAATTATTATATTGTATAATCTTTCTCCTGACAACCGGGCGCTCGTTAGAATTTAGACTTTGGATATTGGTCCAGATAGCTATCGATATTGGATATTGGATATTGGATATTGGATATTGGAAATTGGAAATTGGAAACCCGCCTGACCGACTAATGATTACTTCTCAATTAATATTGCGTTTGTCGTCAGGCAAGTAGAAAATTGGAAATTAGAAATTAGAAATCAGACATTCTCCCCTTGTCCTTTCAGAGCAGAATCTCCGTTCCTCGTCCATTGTCTCTCATTTAGATGCAGAACTTTCAACCGAAGGAATCGTCCCTCGTCCCTCTTCAACGTCCCTCGACCCATTTTCCATCCTTGTCTCCCAGTCCCCTTTTCTCCTTGTCATATACTAAGAAGCAGAACTTTTAACCGAATGAACCGTCCCCCGTCCCAATCAATCAGGCTACTCTTGCTTCAATAATCCTATAAATATCCTGAACCGTCTTTGATTTGGCAATATCCTCAGCATTGATGGCAACATCGTACTCGGTTTTCACCATCGCAATCAGGATCAGCGCATTGATCGAATTCCATTCAAAAACTTCCCTGAAAATACTATCAGGTTTCAGGGTACCAGGTGCTATATCGTCAAATTCTTCCTCAATGTGCGTGATAAAATCTTCAATTTTCATTTGAATAAGTTTAGAGCGGCAAAGGTATAAAGTTTCATTGTTTTGTTTCGATTTTTCCACGTTTTGGTAAATGTCTTTTCAATAAAATATATGCTTAATATTGCATACCTTATTTTACTCAAGCCTGACAACCGGATGAACGTTGCACGAAAGAAACTACTGCTAATCAATCCCATAAACAAACATTCGCAAGGATTTGTCGGCGATCCCAGCACAAGTTACATGCCGCTTGGGCTTGGAATCATAGCTGCACTTACTCCTTTAAATTGGGATATTGATTTTGTTGACGAAAGTTTCGAAGATTTTACCTTCCGGCCTGCCGATCTTGTTGGTTTAACGGCTTTTACTGCCAATGCGCCCCGTGCCTACGAAATTGCTGAGATATATCGTCAAAAAGGGGTTCACACTGTCATGGGTGGTATTCATGCAAGTATGATGACAGAGGAAGTAGCAAAATATGTTGATACTGTTGTTGCCGGTGAAGCCGAAACCGTTTGGCCGGTTTTTCTGAATGATTTTGAAGCCGGGCAACCCAAAGCATTATACAATGGAGGGGTTACGCCGGTGGCGATGATTCCGCATGTGAGGCGTGATATTTTTAAGTACCCTTACGTAAGCGATTTGATTCAAACTTCACGCGGATGCCCGATGGGATGCGATTTTTGCTCAGTTACCCAGCTTTGCGGAAAGCAATACCGCGAACGCGAAGTGGAGGATGTGCTTGATGAATTGGAAAAACTCACCCGACCGATGTTGTTTATTGTGGATGATCATCTGGTAAACAACAACAAAAGCGGCAGAGAAAGAGCCATCAGCTTGTTTAAAGGAATGGTAAAAAGGGGAATCAGGAAATTATGGTTTGGTCAGGCTTCCATCAATTTTGGCGACGATGACGAGGTGCTTTACTGGGCGGCAAAAAGTGGCTGCACGCTGATTCTTTTGGGAATTGAAGCCGAAACCACTGAAGCGCTGGCCGATGCCAAAAAGCGGCTGAACCTGAAACGCGGCGTTGATTCGTATAAACAATCGTTTAAAAAGATTCACAAACATGGAATCGCTATACTTGGAGCCATGATTTTTGGAATGGAAAGCGATGGGCGTGATGAATTGCTGGCTCGTCGCGATTTTATTCTTAAAAGCGGTATAGATGCCATTCAATCAAGTATTATGACTCCGCTTCCCGGTACCGGACTTTTCTTCCGCATGAAAGCTGAGAATAAAATCGGGCTGATAAACTTTCCGGAAGACTGGAAATACTATCACTTTATGCACGCAACCATGGGCACTTCGAAGCTAACCCGCGAAGAGCTTCAGGAAACCATGAAGGAAGTGTGGTGGAGCATGTACAACAAGGACAACATCCGCAAAATGATGTTCAAAACCCTGTGGCGGACACGCAACCTCAAAGCTGCTTACTGGGTTTACGGAACCAACCACAACTATGGACGCATAGTGCTTGAAGACAAAATCAACGATAATCCTGATGGACTGAACCGCAACCTGGAATGGAATTCAGGGAAAAGATCCTTATACCTGAAGCTAACCGATTATATTCTGATTGTTTTATACGCTATTTCCTGGAATAAGATGGTGGATAGGTTCAAGGGCAGGCATTAGGGAAGCTTAAAGTATAAAGTTCAAAGTAAAAAGTAAAGCCTTTGACTGCTGCATTTGATATTTAAAAAAAATTTATTTCGTTTCCGTTGATTTTTACAAATTTTATTATGTAGATTTGATGTATTATATATTCAGATAAATTAGATTGTAATCCATTTAATCCATCCCCCATAAAAAAGGTATTCATAACCGCAATGTTTACCATGATTGCCTGTTTCACTTATTCACAGTGGAACTGGTCAAACCCGACACCTTTTGGTTATTCTCTGTCTGATGTTCACTTTCCGGATCAGAATACCGGGTATATTGTTGGCCAACAGGGAACAATATTAAAAACCACCGACGGTGGGATAACCTGGGAATTCCTAATTTCCGGAACTTTACGCAGACTTGAAATGGTCTGGTTCACCGATGCTGAAACGGGCTATGTTACGAGTGACAATGGCTTTATTATGAAAACCACCGATGGGGGCGAAACCTGGATGGAGTTGCAAAGCGGAACCACCGAAGAATTCAACGACATCTACTTTTTCAATGAAACCCTCGGTTTTATTGCAGGAATGAACGGACAACTGCTACGAACCACCGATGGCGGGGAAACCTGGCAGCGGGCTTTTATAGATATTTACAGCGATGTTTATTCGGTGCACTTTGTCAATGAAAATGTGGGCTATGCCGCAGCTTCCATGCGAACCGTTTATAAAACTACCAATGGTGGAGATACCTGGACCAGCACCTCAGGCGATCCGTATCTTAACCTGAGAAGTATTTTCTTCCTGAATCAGAACCTTGGTTATGTTGCAGGAGCCAGTAATTTTATGATGAAAACAATGAATGGAGGATCTTCATGGACTCACTTCCAGAGCAATCGCCCGATTGAAAAAATGCAATTTATCAATGAGTTGACCGGCTATGCCCTTTCTTATGATGAACTTGTTAAAACTACGAATGGTGGTATTACATGGACCCCTGTCGGATTGTCAGAAATAGGTTCTTATTCTTTTGCAAGTACCAGTATTGTTATCGGCGTTGGATCATTTGGAAAATTACTCAGATCCGAAGATGTAGGGGAAACATTTATAAATTATACCACGTCGGTTACTGATGCCAATCTGGAAGATGTTCATTTCCCTGAAATAAATACCGGTTATATTGTTAGCCAATACGATGTATCTGCTGGTTTACGCTATGGAAAAGTATTAAAAACCACGGATGCCGGCGAAACCTGGCAGATAACCGCTGATGGTGACTTTGGCCGCCTGACCTCTGTTTACTTTACTGATGTAAGTACCGGTTACATGGTATGTGGTTATGGAAAAATATACAAAACAACGGATGGAGGATTTGAATGGGATACGCTGGCAAATTACAATGGGCATTTTTTATCAGAAGTTGTTTTCCCTTCTTCCAACATAGGATTTGTTGCCGGACAAGATCAAAGTGGTATTATTCTCAAAACAACCGATGCAGGGAATTCATGGAATATAGTTTTTGAAAGCTCAGACGCTGTTAGGGGTATTCATTTTGTTGATGAAAATACCGGATTTGCAATCCATTCAAACTCGGTATTAAAGACAGTTAATGGTGGAACAGATTGGACTGAAACGCCCCTTGAAAACGAAGGTCTGTTGCTAGATGTGTTTTTTGTAAATCAAAATGTAGGTTATGTCTGTGGATTTATGGGTGATTTTTTTAAAACAACGGATGGAGGCGAAACCTGGACTGATTTATCAGGACAGTTTATGAACAGTTTAATCAATATGTTTTTTATTGATGAATACACCGGCTATATGAGTGGTGATGGAGGAACTTTCTTTCAAACGAACAATGGCGGAATAAGCTGGACCAAATTAAGTTTCTGGTCATTGGGCTCAACAACCCTATGGTTTACTGATGATTTAACCGGCTACGCCGTTGGCCCGAATGGTATAATACTAAAAACGACAAACGGTGGACAGGTATTTTCAGAAACATACCCACTCTATGAATCCGGAATTTCATTGTTTCCGAATCCCACAAAATCAACCGTAACAATTAAAACTGCGGATAATTCAACTGGCTTACCGGTAAATATCCAAATTTTAAATTGTAACGGGATGCAGATAATGAATAGAAAGTACCAGAATCTTCCTGTTGAGATGGACATCAGCACACTTGCAACCGGAATTTACTTTCTCCGTATTGAAACAGCAAACTCCGTTGAAACCAGGAAACTTGTTAAAATCTAAAAACTACTGAATACCTGTAGTTATTGCTAAAGGCTATCGGCTGAGATTACCTGTCCGTCAAACTCCCCTGCATTATACCGCTGCATCAACTTATACCGCTGCAGCTTCCCGCTCGATGTTTTCGGAATTTCATTCGATTTGATCATCACCAATTCGTCAACGGTTATCCCGAGGTTTGCACGGAGCAGGTTGCGAAGCTGCCGAAAAGTTTCCATGGCCTTTTCGCCCGGCGATCCGGCCAGAAAGGCAATCACTTTATCGTGCCCGGTTTCCCTGCTGGTGATGCCCCCAAAACACACCTTCCCATAACTGATATCTTCGAGGGTGCAGGCCATAACTTCCAGATCGTTGGCGAAATAATTCCGTCCGTTCTTGAAAATGATGTCCTTGTGCCGGCCGCTGACGTATAGATTCCCTTCGAAAAAGAAACCAATATCACCGGTTCGAAGCCATCCGTTGCTGAAAGCGGCTTCAGTTTCATCGGGCTTGTTGTAATAACCTTTGGTAAGTCCGGGTCCGTGAAGCTGAATTTGCCCGGTCATCCCATCGGCAATTGGCCCATCGGAAGCATCCACAATTCGTATTTCGGTATCATTAAGGGCTACCCCAACCCCCGAAAGCAGGCGGGCACCCTGATCGGAGGGGCCTGCATTGATGGCTCTGCTTTCCTGATCGAGTGCTTTGGAATCAAATGCAGTAATCACCGAAGGTTGCATAAGCGGAGTAAAAGTAATTGCCAGCGTTGCTTCGGCCATACCATACACCGGCATCATGGCTTCGGGACTGAAACCGAAGGGTTGTAACTTCTCCACAAAATCATTCATAATCTGCACCGAAATGGGTTCAGCCCCATTTAGCATGGCTTTCATGGGTGAAAAGTCCCAGGCAGGCAGGGTTTTCTTACGGCTCAGGTAGCGCTGAACCAAAGCCAGCCCGAAATTGGGGCAACCTGTTACATTAATCCTGGCTTCACTCATCATATCGAGCCATAAGCCGGGATTCTTGATAAAATCAATGGTTTCAGTATGGAACTGATAGATAGAGCAATATATCGGAACAAGATGATATCCGATCAGGCCCATATCGTGGAACAGGGGCATCCAGTTGCCGGTATTATCCGGAAAATGGAGGTCGAGGCCGATGCGGATGGCATCCATATTCACCATCAGGTTGTGATGGGTGAGCATAATTCCTTTGGGATCACCGGTGCTGCCCGACGAAAACTGCACAAATGCCAGATCATCGGGATGAAGCCTGGGCTCGGTGAAGGGGCCGCTGCAATTCAGATCGCCGGAATGCTTTATTTTTTCAGCAGGAAGATCATCCGTTTCAGTTATTTTACTGCTGAGGAAAATGTATGGTTCACCCAGTTGTGCAAAAACATTTTTCAGCTTGACCACCGCCGGATTATACCCCGAAAAGGTCATGGGTGGCTGTAAAACAGTGGAAACCAAACCCGCCAGAAAACATCCCCAAAGCAGGGTTATTGTTTCGCGGTTATCCTGTGTGGCTATAATTACTTTATCACCCTGCTTAAGACCCAAATGCTGAAGCCCGGCAGCAAGCGCGAGCGCTTCGTCAAGAAGATCACGATAGCTTTGCCGGTTGATTTCGCCGTTTTCTTGCATATATCCGACATAAAGGGCATCAGGACAGGCAGAGGCTCTCTTAAGCAGGTCGGGAAGGGTCAATTCCGGTTGGTAGTATTTACTTAACTGAGGCATGTTATATCATCACTATTGTGGTTTGCCTGAACGGCGGGCCAGGTCAAGGTAGTAATCGGCTTTTGTTGAGTCGCCGACTTTTTGGTAATAATTTCTTAGTTTCATATTGAGCTCGAAATTGTTTGGATTGATCTCAATGGCTTTTGCAAAATAGTCCAGCGCTTTCTCAGGGTCTCCGTTTCGCATCGCGTAGGTTCCCAGATTGATATACGGAAGATCCAACCCGGGCTCAATCAGAATAATATCTTCGTTCAGTTGAATGGCTTTTTCGGTTTGCCCTGTTTTCTGATAGAGTTTGGCAAGGTTCGACATGGCCCTTATTTCGTAAGGCTCTAACTCAAGTGCTTTTTCATAGTTTGGAATAGCTTTTTCAGGCTGGTCGGTTACCTGATAAGTATAACCAAGGTTGTAAAAGGCGGCGGTAAATTCCGGATTGGTTGCAATGGCCTTTTCAAAGTAAAGGATGGCTGAATCAGGTTGATTCAGAATCAGCAGGTAAACCTCACCCAGGTTATTCCATGAGTCGGAGTATTGCGGATAAACTGCCGTTGCACGTTTAAAATGAGTGATACATATTTGGGCATCCGCGACAACCTGCGCACGGGGCACCCCTGCTTTTAACCGCTCTACCACCGTGCTTCTCAGGTTGGTGGCATATATGAAATTGGCTTTGGCTGAATTTTCCTGGTAAGGCGCGTCGGCTGCATAAAGGGTAACTTCATCTTTCCAGTCGTTGTTGCGGTCTATTGTTTTTGCAGTAGCCGGTATGGCAAGTATTACCGAACCAAGAATGGCATAGTTCACTGTTTTTAATGATATTTTCGGATTTGTCGGTTCAGAGCCGGACAACCGGAACAACCCGTAAACCAGGGCCAGGCAAAACCCAAAAGAAGCAATGTAAAGCGACCGTTCAGCAACCATTCCGGTAAGGGGTGAAACCAGATTTGAATACATTGAGATGCTTACAAGGTAAAAGAGAATTGCAAACGATAAAATGTGTTTTCCCCTGATTTTCAGGATTGCAAATCCCAGTAATGCCAGGTGGATGATCACAGAAAGCCATACCAAAGGGCTGGCCAACCCGGTTACAGGAATCATATTGAAACCATAGTAATAAATCAGCGGATGCGGGAAAACCAGCATTTTTAAATAGAAAAGCAAACTCATCATCGAAGTGCCTATCCTTTCGAAAAAAGGCACATCAAACAGCAATGGATTTTCGATAAACTGCATGGGTCTGCTTGCAGTCCCCAGAAATAACCTGGGCACCAGCAAAGCAATTAAAAGTGCCAGGATCATCGAACCAGCCAGGATTAGATTTTTCTTAGGTTTGATGTCGGTAAAGAAATACATAACCAGCGGTATCGCGACCAGAAAGGTCATGATGTTGGCTTTTGAGAGAAAGCCCAGCCCGAAAGCCAGGGTTCCCCAAAGGATATTCAATTTTTTTCCTGTTTCGTTATATTTCAGGAAGTATTTGAGCGCCATCAATGCCCCCAGAAAACTGAGCAGTTCTTCGCGGTTCTTAAGACTGGCAACCACTTCAGTATGCAACGGATGTGCAAGAAAAAGCATCACGGCCAGAAAAGGAAACATCACATGATAATTTTTCAGCAACTTTCTGAAAAGCTGAAATAGCAGTAACCCGGTCAGGGCATAGAGCAGTATGTTGATAAAGTGGCTCACAAAAGGGTTTTCGCCGAAAATCTGCCGTTCGATGGCAAAAGTTGTTTTGGCAATAGGCCGGTAACCGAAATTGTGCTGACCACCTTCTTCAGCATTGATCGATATATAATATGAAGAGAAGATAGCGGGGATGGCTTTAATTCCCTGCTGAACCAAAGGATTATTGCCGGTTACATAAAAATCGTCAATGGCAAACCGGTTATTGATGGTATTTCCGTAAAGGATAAAAGAATAAACCAGGATCAGAAGGTAATAGATGTGATAAGATGGAGCCTTCGTGAGTTCGGGCTTCACCGGTTTTGGCGGGGCACTAACTTGTTTGATATTTTTCAGGTTCATAGTACCGGATTTTCCGGGGGGTCAGGCAGTTGTGAAGTTTTTTCAGATTTCTGACAGTCTCCCGGTTCAGGTCGCAAAGTAAAGCAAAAAATGGATTGATGCAAAGCAGGATCGACTACAACATCGAGTGTATGAGTCGCAAGAGATTGCGGAGCAGTTTCCTGCCAACCGATACGAAAGTTTGAGTGGGCTACAAGGATTGAATATCCACTGAAACCCATATGGTATATACACTTTATTGGCAGCTTGCATTTTCAGTTGGTTACAATTTGTAACCAACTCACTTCCCTGCTTTGCCAACCGGTGTTTTAGCACTTTCCAATAGTTGTTGGGATTTGGGCTGTCGGTTAACACCCCAACCACATCGACAATCGAAAAATACCATTTTTCTTTGCTTATCGTCCCAATGGGTGCGAATTTACTTTTCGTTAAATAATTTTATGGCGGTTTCTTTGGTCATGGCTATTTTACTCCGTTTCCAATTATGTCTATTTCTTCTGCTGTTAAATCGTAAAATTGGTAAAACTTGTTGCCAACGTGCAGCTTTGATCAATGATCCGGCTATGGAATAAGATTATCAACTGAAACAACCATTTGAGTAATGTAAACAAACTCTGCAACCCCGAGTTGCTCAGCCCTCAAGGTGAAAAGATGTGTCAGTTTTTCATCTTCTTTGAATTGGAAGGACTTCAACCCGTTTCTCAGGGTTTTGCGACGCTGGTTAAAGGCTGTTTTTACAATTTTGAAGAAAAGTTTCTCGTCGCATCCGAGCGATTGTACCTGGTTGCGCTTGATCCTGATAACAGCCGATTTCACTTTTGGGGGCGGCACAAAAACATGGGGTTCCACCGTAAAAAGATATTCAATGGTGTACCACGCCTGGAGCAGCACGCTCATTATTCCATAAGTTTTACTGCCGGGAGGGGCTGCAATCCGCTCAGCCACTTCCTTCTGCAACATGCCGACCACTTCAGGAATCCGGTTGCGGTTTTCAAGTACTTTGAAAAAAATCTGGGTCGAGATGTTATAGGGGAAATTGCCTATGATTTTAAAATTTTCCATGAACATTTCATCAATCGGCTTATGCAGAAAATCGCCTTCAATAAAACTTTCAGCAGCCGAGGGATAGCTTGCTTTCAGAAAAGGAATGGAATCGCGGTCAACATCAATGGCAACAAATTTTCTGACCGGTAGTTCAATCAGGTACTTTGTAAGCACACCGGTTCCCGGACCAATTTCGAGCAGGGCATCGCAAGGCATGGTTAAGCTGTCAACAATATTCCTGGCAATGTTTTCATCTTTCAGAAAATGTTGCCCCAGGTGTTTTTTTGCTCTGATGGGTTCCATTTTAATTTCGGATTTCGGATTTTGGATTGTGGATTTCAGATTAGCGGATTAGCAGATTAGCGGATTAGCGGATTAGCTGATTTCTTACTCCACGCCTTGTGCCAAAAAGGGACGAGGGACGTTTGTGACGAGCCTGCCCGCCGCAGTGCATTGAAGGAGGGGGACGAAAAACTCCATGCTCCTTGCTCTGTGCCCCATGCTCTGCGCTCTGAGCCCTGTGCCTCAATTAACCTGATCCCCCCTCAGCGCCCTGAACCGCTTTCGGGCATCAACGGTAAACAGGCTTCCGGGGTATTTTACCAGCAATTCCTGATAGGCAGCCATGGCTTTTTCTTTGTCTTTGCTTTGTTGATCGCGTAT
>JBBQIQ010000115.1:0-13095 GCA_038325075.1 Bacteroidales bacterium
CAATCAGCACAGTTATTGGAAATCGCTGCATGTGCCCCGTTCAGCGGATAGTATTGGTTGTGGGTAGGGAAGGTAGCCGGTTGCCAGCCAGGTTGGGTGGTATGACAGGTGGCACAGGTATTCGGTATCCCAAGTGCATTGTGATTTGGATTGGCTGACTGATTGTAATCGTTTACATGGCAATCGCCGCAAACAGTGGTCGTACCTGCATAGCCATTTGTATGGCAATCCTGACATACCGTGGTCGTATGTGCTCCGGTTAGCGGAAAAGCAGTGGTATTGTGGTCAAAACCTGCAGAGGCATCTCCGGTCGGGTGGCAGGCAAAACATGCCGGGCTGTTGTAGGCATAGCCTCCGATTCCATTGTGCTGGCTATCTGTATCAGGTTGATTGTGCGCATGACAATCAATGCAACTGAACTGGGCATAATTGGATGCATTGGTATGGCAATCAGAGCAGGCTTCCCATTCGCCGTTGTGCTTTCCGGAATATATGGGAAAATATTGCCCGTCGTGGTCAAAGGTTGCGGGTTTCCAGGCAATTTCGGTATGGCAGGTCAGGCATTCTGTTGAGAACTGCGATGCTGCATGAGGTGGCTCGTTGGCCTGATTGTAATCATCCTGATGACAGCCGATGCATGTATTGGGAGAATTGGTGTAATTGCCATTGTGGCAGGTTGCGCAATTGTTTGAAATTTGTATATGAGCGCCATTCAGCGCATAATACTCATTGTGAATAGGGAAAGTGGCCGGTGCCCAGCCAGGCTCCGTGGTATGGCAGGTTTCGCAATCGGTTGGTATCTGAAGTGTTCCGTGGTTTGGATTTATTGATGCGTTGTAATCATTCTGATGACATGCATTACAAGCGGGTGATATCGCGGTATTCCCGTTAATGTGACACTTCTGGCATTCGGTGTTGGTATGTGCTCCGGTAAGGGGAAATCCTGTATTGTTATGATCGAAACTTCCTGAAGCCGAACCGGTTGGATGACAGCCATAGCAAGCCAGGCTATTGTAACTATAACCCGAAACCCCCTCATGCCCACCATCAGAATGGCAGTTGAAACAACTGAATTCGCCATAATTTGAAGGATTTGTGTGACAATCGCTGCAATCGCTCCATACTCCGTTGTGGTTGCCGGAATATATCGGGAACCGGGCATCATGATTGCTGAATTCTTTCCAGGAATAACTCCACACAAAGTGACATTCGCTGCAATCGGGTGAAGGGCCTGCTTTTGTATGATCCGGATTGATAGTGATGTCATAATCGGCTATGTGGCAGCCATAACAATCAACACTCAGTGGTTCGAATTTCAACAGGGAACCTGAAGGGTGGCAACTGAAACAATCTGCATTTTTGTGAGCACCCAGCAGCGGGAAACGGGTCTGTTCGTGCAGTTGAGCAACATTCGGTATTATCCAGGATTCAGGGGTATGGCATCTTTCGCAATCAGGCCCGACAGTCTGCTCATGTATATCAGTATGGCAACCAATACATGCAGGGTCAGCATCGGTAAATATCAATGATTCATGACAGGAGCGGCAGGCGACTCCCCTGTGCAATCCAACAAGTGGCATTGCGGTAATGTCATGGCTAAAAGTGATACTGTCCGGATTAATCTTCCAGCTATCTGTTACATGGCAATCGGCACAACTGACTTTCAGTTCCTTACCATGTGGGTTTGGTGTAATCAGGTTCAGCGACGTGAGTACAACCAACATTCCGATAATCAATGACAGGTTTCGCATCTTACATCTTTAAATTTATATTGTCTGTAAGGCTTCGGAGTTGCCTCAATCATTTTGTGGCAATCGTTGCAGGCAACATTCTTGTGTTTGCCGTCGAGCGGGAATCTTGTTTTATCGTGATCAAAATTAGTAAGTGTCCAATTGCTGGAGTTGTGGCATCGGGCACAATCAGTAAACCCGTCAACAGCATATTGGCCAGCGTGATTATCTTCATGACAACTGGTGCAGGTTTGGGCTATACCGGTAAATTTCAGAATCTTTGGATCGTTGCTTTCGCCTTTGGCATGACACGAACGACATGTTTGCTTTTCGTGTGCTCCGCTGATTGCAAATTTAGTTTGTGCATGATCAAAAGAAACCTCACTCCAGCGATTTTCCGTATGGCATTTGGTGCAGTTGGCTTCAGGGTAATATTTTATATCTATATAGCCGGCATGAATATCCTGGTGACAATCGCGGCAGCTATTCCCGATATTCCTGAATGACCATTCGGTCGTTTTCTTGTGACAGGCAAAGCAAGGGGTGGCCAAATGTGCACCCTGAAGACGGAAAACGCCGTTATTATGCTGTTCAATGGTATAGCTGGATTCCTTGAAACCGCTATCGTTGTGACATTCACTGCAATCAGAAACAATGCCCTGCTTTTTGAATTGCCCCTTGTGGTAATCAGTGTGACAGTCGGTGCATCTTCCGTGAGGCAAAGGGGTTGTTAAACTCACTTTGTGACAGGCCTTGCAGGTTACACTCTTATGGCGTCCGGTCAGCGGATAGCCGGTTTTGTTATGATCGAAATTGGTTATGCCTTTTACCGCTTTGAATGATTCTTCGGAATGGCATTGGGTGCATACCTGACCAAACTGATTATCGTGAGGATCCTTGTGACAGTTTACGCAACTTTTGTACTGAAGGCCGGTAAATTGCTGAAAATCCTTCCCATCCCTGACACTCGTTTTATGGCATTCGATGCACTTCACCTCTTTATGCTGTCCTTTTAACTGAAATTTTGCTTTCGCATGATCAAATTTTGATGCGGGTTTGAATTTTTCGTTTGTGTGGCAGTTTGAACATGTGTTTGAAAGTGATTTCTGGTGATAATCTTCGTGGCAGGTAAGGCACTGGCTGTTGAGCCCTAAGTAGGTACTCTTTCTCTTTTTGAGAACCGGATCGGTAATATTTGCCGGTTTATGACAATCTGCACATTCCTTTTTTAAGTGGGCACCTTCAAGTTTATATCCTGTCAGGTTGTGGTCAAATTTGGTTTTATCAAAATGAAGAATATCGTAGTTCCGTCCATGGTGATCGCTGTGGCAGATGGTGCAGGTTTTACCATAAACTTTTGCTGATGAATGGTAGCCCTTTTTCTGATCGATCCTGATTTTGATTTCCTTGTGGCATGCCAGGCATTTATCGTTAGAAACCTTAGCCCCCAGCGTGTGGCATTTTGTACAATTTGACATACCCTCCAGGTGGGCATGTACCTGGGCGAGGTCGCCCGGGGAAATCTGCGCCTTTGCTATCCGGGTTGGGATGAGCAGACATAGAAGCAAAAAATAACCCAAAAAGTACAGTTTCATGCTTGTTTTTTCTGACTAATGTTTCAAAATTGCATCCCCAAACTTCTTTGTAATCTGAATTCCCGCCTTCTGCAGGAACTGTGTTGGCAATTCACCACCGGCAAATACGTAAACAAGGTCATTTTTAATGGTCGTTTCCTCCTTTGTAAGGCTGTTGTATAGGGTTACGTCACTTTTGCCGATATCAAGAACATTGGTATTGAACCAAAGCTGAATTTTACCATTTGCTGCTGCTTCAAGAATGCGTTCGCCATTTTTTGGCTTAATGCGATTGAATACTTCGCTGCGGTACGAAAGTGTAACATGGTTCTGACCGGCCAGCAACAGCGCCGATTCAATGGCTGAATCACCTCCACCCACCACAACGATTTCCTTGCCGCTGATTTCTTCAGGCTCCAGCAGTCTGTAGGCCACTTTCTCCTGCATTTCGCCGGGAACGCCAAGTTTGCGGGGAGTTCCCCTTCGTCCGATTGCAAGCAGAATATTTTTTCCTGTAATCAGTTCACCCTGAAGTGTTTCAATTTCAAAATAGTTTTCTTTCTGTATAATATTTTCGACTTTTGAATTTTCCTGTATTGTAAGCTGATTTTTTGAAAGTGCTTCGTTCCATAAGGATAGCAGTTCTGTTTTGCTTGTTTCAAATAGTTTAATCTTCCCGTAAAGTGGCAAATCCATGGCTGATGTCATGACAATTTTTGACCTGGGAAAGGTAAATACTGTACCGCCAAGGGTGTCCTGCTCAAGGGTGAGGCACCTGAGCTTTAGTTTTTTTGCCGTCAGGGTAGCAGATACACCGGCAGGACCTGCACCTACAATTATCAGATCATAGGTTGCATTGTGTTGTACCTTCGATGATTTTGCTATATTTTCAACTGCCTGCCTGCCTTGTTCAACAGCATTTTTTATCAATCCCATTCCGCCTAATTCGCCGGCAATATAAATTCCGCTTACATTGGTTTCAAAAGTTTGGTTAACATGCGGAAGTTCAACCCCCCGTTTTTCAGTGCCTATGCACAAGGTGATAGCCTGGGTCGGACAGGCATGAAAACAGGCGCCATGACCGATACAATGCGATGCATTGATGGTCGTAGCTTTCCCGTTTACAATTCCAAGAATATCCTTTTCGGGACAGGCAGCCACACAGGCGCCGGTTCTGATACAACTGTTAACATCTACAACCGGGTGAAGTGAGACCGGTTCGTACATCCCATCGAGTTTGGCCTGGGCTATTTTTGCCTCAACCTTCTTTGAGTTTTTCTGTTGCTTACGGACATAAAAGAAAATTACGATGCCACACAAAATAAATGTGAGCCCGTAAATCAGAATGTTCTCAATCAGTTGTTCCATAGCTAAAAAATCCATCTGTATCCAAACACAATCGTCACAGCAACGTGAATAATCATAACAATCAGCATGATAATCGCAAACGGCAGATGGGCGACATGCCAGTATTTGAAAAGGTTCTGCATAAAAAGCAGGCGGTCGATTTTTCTGTTGAGTGAGATTTCGTTACTGACCAGCGTCAACACCTGTTTCTTTTCAGTCCTGTTAAGGTTGTTCTTCTTCAGAATCAGTTTAATTTTGCGAATTGCTGTAAAATCATGAAAAAAGCTCTTTGTGTAATACCAGAATTGTGAGCCTTCCTTAAGCGCCGGTTTTTTTCGGGTCGATTCAAGAATCATGTTATAGCTCCATTCATCCAGTCTGAACGAAGTTGAAAGAATTTCGCCGAGGTTGGTTTTCATTTCACGTACCTCATTCAGGGTAAGTTCCCTTCCTTCTATACTTCGTGGAATTTGTATATAAATAAACCGACCCACTACACCACTCAGAAATACCGCAACCATGCTCCAGAAACTAACGGCTACAATACCTCCGAATTTGAATGAGGTATGAAATAAAACCAGGATTGGGCCAAGAGTGCATAAAAAGATATGAAATTCCAGCCAGTGTTTTAAAATCCCAAGTCTCGAAAGAGACCTCATCCGCTTGCGCAGCATATAAATGGCAACCCCGACTACCATAAACAACGACCCGATGATTCCCAGCCCATGCCCCCAGGCACCGCTGGGTTTAAGATTGGCGTAATCTGCATGAAAGAACCGCTCCTCTATCGGGACCATGTAATAGGACAAGCCAAGCTTGATTAAATACACAAGCGCAATTACTACAACAGCAACCAGCGAGAAAATATATAGTTTATGTGTTTTTGTCATCCAGTAAGTTGTTTTTCTGACAGACAGGAAGTAAGAGAATTAAAATATGGAATTAACCGGAACTAAAAGTTTAGATAAACAAAGGTATGTCCAAAATCTGGCATTTAAATATTTCAAATGCTATTTAAATCGAATCCAAATACCGGCATTTTACTTCGCATACCTTTGTTAATGCATGTTTTTTAAATAGGTAACTCCTTTAACGCATAACACAATTATTATATGGCAATTAGCCGATATGTTTACCCTAAAGGAAATAGGTTGGTTTTAGAATTTATTACTTTATGCATTTTTGATGAGTCTTATTTATCAGACTTCAGAATGTGGAAAATTTTCCCAATCTGTGAATAGAAACCACATCAAGGGTCGCTTTGATCTTTCTTCGCCTGAAAAAGACACCATGATCTTCAGATCAAAAAACTGTTCTGTAAATTAAAATGGCTGGTATTTTCATTAACTGACGGCAAAACCAATTAATACATAAGTTGAGCGATTTGAGCAAAGCGAAAAAGCGCTTTACTCAGGTATACCCCGATTTGGAAATTGTTGCAATTCACCAGAACTGTGATTTTTTTAGTGAATTGCTTACAATTTCCTGATCGATTGAGCGATATTCTTTTTCAAATCGCTCAATTTGGATTCAAATCGCTCAATTTGGGTTTTACTTTAGGCTTGAAACCTGACATTAGGGTAACATCTTTGCATCAGTCAGCAATATTTCATAAAAATACCCGGAGCCGAAATCCCGGTCCAGTTCAATAGTACCTTCAAGGGTAATAATCTGGCCAACAGAAACAGTTAAAGATCCGGATGTTGCAGTTAAATCGTATTTTCCTGAAAATTCAGTTCCATCCTGCAGATGAATCCAGTTCGTATTCATAATTCCAGGGTTGTAATGAACTACTTTACCTGAAATGATTACTTTTTTTCCATTGAATCCGGATTTATTCTCAAACAATTCAGCAATGCTGACACCGCCTTCTGCTTTAGGTATCTGAAGTTCGTATTTTCTTACATCGGCTTTAGCGGGTTCATTGCCACTTAAAACCTGGCCATTGAGCACTTCCTCTGCAGTTTTACCGATTCTATCGAGAAAAAAAACCGATTCAAAAGTGCGGCCAAGTTCCTTACTGACAAAGGCATTCATCTCGTGACCATTGTTGTAATAGTAAACATCACCTTTTTTGGCTTCCATTTTTGATAAAGCCAGCCACTTTTCAGCTCTCTCTTCATCAACAAGCAAATAGGTGTACTTCGTAGTCTGAAGTACCTCTTTTACTACGCCTTTATTTATGCCGGATTGGTATGGAACTTCGCTGTTAGGGTTGTTGCAGGAAAAAGCGATAACTGCCAGTAGAATAAAATAGAAAAGATTCTTCATTGTTGAAAGGGTTTAATGTGCAAATGCAAAATTAGTACTAAACAATGAAAACAAGAATGCAAGAAGGTAAATTCATATCTTTACTGATTATTCAGCATTTCATTTTACCTAAGTTGAGCGATTTGAGCAAAGAGAAAAATCGCTTTACTCAGGTAAACCCCGATTTGGAAATTGTTGCAATTCACCAGAACTGTGATTTTTATTAATGAATTGCTTACAATTTCCTTATCGATTGAGCGATATTCTTTTTCAAATCGCTCAATTTGGGTTCAAATCGCTCAATTTGGGTTAAAAATCGGTAGTCAGACTGCCGTAAATCTTCCGATTACAATACTCCATGGAGTTTAATTAATAGCAGGAAATGGCATATTGCCACAATAGTATAGTTTACCAGTTAGTATATTAATTATTGGGCTGGGTTTATAAAATTGTTAATTTAGTTGAAATAGACGAAGGGTTTTTGAACAATCTGACGTGATCTAAGTTTATCTGACGATGAAAAAAATAGTTCGTTTTCTGGCTATCGTTTTATTGATGAGCATCGTATTGCATATGTATTATGATACGGTGGTTCAGCTAAAACTTGCCAATTCCGGCACGAATACCGAATTATCAGGAAAATTGTACACGTCAAATATTATGCGTATAAACCTGAATCATTACATGAACCATACGCACGATTTTGTTTATTTCAAAAGTTTCAATTTTATCATCGGAGTTGCTGAATTTGGAATACGCGAGCCAATTCGAATTTTCCATTCTCGTCCTTCGTTACCTTCAACTTTCTGGCATCCTCCCCAGGCCTGATTACGGGTTATGCTGAGATTTCTCCTTTAATCAGGATTTTTCAGCTAAGTTGAGTCCCTCCAATTTTTTTTGCCAATCAAAAAAGTGAATTTCTGCATGTGCGGATTCTTTTAACAGATATATTCAATCTGAATCAAGGAATTCTGGTCAGGTTGGACATACTCACCGAAAGGATTTGGCTCAAACATTGCAAAAGCGATTCATTTATCCCGATTTCGAAAGCAACGGTTTCTGTTTTCTGTAGAAACTCTACAATTTTCTTAACCCAAATCTTCACTAAAACCAATAGTATGAACCCAGATCACTTGCATCCTATGCTGGTGCATTTCCCAATAGCTTTGGCTATTGTCGGATTTGTTTTTGAATTAGCCTACCTGCTTTATAAAAAAGAGGTATGTCTGACCAAAGCAGGTACAATCCTGCTTTTAGTTGCAACTTTAGCTGCTGCCGCGGCATGGATGAGCGGTTACTTTCTAACCGGAGAAATGTCTGGTGAAGCAGGTGAAGTGCGCGAGACGCATGAGCTTTTTGCAACTATTACAACTTTGCTGCTGATAACAACCTCGTTTTTAAGGTTGTACATTCTGAAATCCTCAACTGAAAATCTTCCGCTTAAATGGATAGCTTTCACGCTTTATGGGATGGCAGCTATAAGTGTTAGCATTACAGGTTTTCTGGGAGGAAACCTTGTTTATAATTTTATGTTGCCGCTTTAATTTAATCTTAACTCAAAATCAATTAACCTTTAAATCTTCACAAAAATGAAAAAAGTTTTGTTTTTTGCATTGGCAGCTTTTGTTGCCTTAACATCTTGTCAGCAGGCTAATCCTGTAAAAACGATTGAAAATCTGAAAGCCGGAATAATTGGCGAAACTACTGCCAGTGCTAAATATGCGGCATTTGCAGCGAAGGCGGTTGAAGAAGGCAATGATACAATTGCCAAACTCTTTCTGGCTGCATCAAAGTCCGAATCAATCCATGCCGCCAATCACCTTAAAGTGCTTGAGGGACTGGGTGTTAAAATGGATTCATTTGTTCCCGAATTTGAAGTAAAAACTACTGCCGAAAACCTTGAGGCTGCAATAGAGGGCGAAGGCTATGAAGTGGCAACTATGTATCCTGAGTTTATCGCTGCCGCAAAAGAAGAGAATGTTGAAAAAGCAGTGAAATCATATACCTGGGCAATAGACACTGAGAAAAAACATCAGGAATTCTACAAAGCAGCCCTGCAGGCGTTGAATTCAAATTCGGAAAATGGGCTATCTTATGATTTTATGGTTTGCCCTACCTGTGGAAATACCTATGCAAAAGGCTCTGTTGATGCTAAATGCGAATTTTGCAAGACAAGTTCCGAAAAATTTATTGCAATCTGATATCTAAATAAACGCTTAACCCTGAAATAATTGCACCTGTAAAAATTGCGTCTGACTGGCTGATTTCATAGCAAGACAGACGCAATTTTTACAGGTGTATTTTTAATTCTCTGAATTGATTCGGATCAATGTGCTTGAAATCATGTATTGATATCATTCCTTGCCAAAAAGCCTGATTCCTTTATCTTCAATCATAATTATCCGCTGTTTATAAAGCGTTCCGATTGCTTTTTTGAATGTTTTCTTACTCATTCCAAACATCAGGTAAATTTCTTCGGCCGGGCTTTTATCGCTGATGCCGATAAACCCTTGATGTTGCTCAAGCAGGTTAATGACTTTTTGCGACAATTCATCCACTTTCCCATAGCCGGGTTTAAACAGGCTCAGATCGATTTTGCCATCCTCACGCATTTTTACCACAAACCCTTTCATCTTTGCCCCAGGCTCTAATTCCTGAAAGATTTCGCTATCGTAAAGAAGACCTTCATACAGGTTATTGATGATTGCTTTGTGCCCGAGGTCGGATTTTGCCCAGATGGTCAGGTCAACTTCTTCGCCAACCCTGAGCCCGGAAGTATCTCTTTCAAAAAACTGCTCAAGTTTGGCCGATCCGGCCAGGCGTCCGGTTTTTTCATCAGCAAACAGGTAAACAAGGTAGTATTTGCCTACGGTCATTTTAACTTTCTGCTCCCGGTAGGGAACCAGCAAATCCTTGTCGAGGCCCCAATCCAGGAAGGCCCCAACATCATTCACCGCTTTAGCCCTGAGCAATACAAAATCGCCCACCTGGGCCTTAGGTTTCACGGTAGTAGCAATCAACCGGTCTTCTGAATCGAAATAGATAAAGACTTCAAGCTTATCGTTGGGCCGACAACCTTCAGGCACCCATTTCATAGGCAATAAAATTTCGCCCAACTGTTCCCCATCGAGATAAACGCCAAAGTCAACGATTTTTGTGATGTGAAGCGTGCTGAATTTTCCGGGAATGGCCATGGGTGAATGGGTTAAGGGTGTTTTAAAGGAGTGGCAAAGGTAAGGCTAATCTGTTGGTCATCACATCAAAACTTGAGATAAATCCCCCAGCTTAAATCGGATTTGGTATATAGTTTCTTGTCAGGATTCACTTTTTCTGAAATCGTTTGTTCCTCAACCCAGGTCACGGTGGTTCTTGAATAGGGTATTCTGCGGTTTGAAAGCAACAATCCGGCTTTTAGGGTTAACCCGAATGATCTTTTGCGGCCTTTGATCAAATCAAAACCTGCTTCAATTTCTGACAGGGATGAAATTGATGGGCTGAAACGGGTTTCATACCTGATTTCGCGGCGGAGGTTCGCACTGGTTTTCTTTTGTGTGATCAATTCCTGAAAAGGCATAAACGAATACACCCCGATTCCGGTTGTGAGGAGCCCGTGAAACCGCTTATGATTGAATGAAAGGAATGGCATTAGGTCAAGCCCCATGTCGTTAAGCGTCCGCTGCCTGAAATTCGTATTCAGGTCGGCAGTAAAACCAGTATCTGTCAAAATATGAAAACGGTTAAATGCATCGAGATACTGCGGGTAAATGCTAAACGTGGAAGTGATTCCCCAAATGAAACAGGCATTGAGGCTATCGGCATAATATCGCGCAGTTAAGCTAAAGTGACTTGGTTGCATATCGCTTAACATTTTGAAGCCGGCCTTAAACGACCAGGTTTCGGAAGGCGCCATAGTTAATCCAAAATCAAGAAACTGGTAATCAGAATATTCCCTGTCGTTGTGAAGGTAATTCATAAAGTCGATGTCAGTTCCGTTGGGCAGGCTGTCGCGGTAAATATTCCGGTTGCCGAACTGCAGATCAATTCTGAAATGCTCTTTCTCATTTTTTGTCTGAGCCAGAAGCGGGGAGGGGTTAATTGGACCTGATATCAGCAAAATGATGATCGCAAAGGTGAATGATCGGGCAGCTTTCATTGGTTCCGGATATGGATAAGGTTTGTGGTATCGCTCAGAACGAGATTGTCAGAGAATGTCAGCTTTATCACGAACCTGGCCACTGTGTTTGCGACACCGGTTTTCAGGTAAAGGCCAAATGACTCAACCCCGCTGTCGTAGTATGTTTTGCCATTGGTCTGGTTACAGGTGTTTTCCAGGGAACTGTATAGACTGCTGCCGGAAGATGAATTGCTGGTTGACCAGGCAACAAAGAGGTCTGAAACATCATTGCCTGCATCAATTTCCGGGGTCAATGGGTAAAGCGTCGTGATATTTATCTTTGTCAGATACTGTTGGGCATTAAATTGGAAACCGCAATCGCATTTCATGGCCTTTGCTTCACCAAAACCAGCCATATTGATCGCCGGCGCTTGCCCGAAATAGTAACCCAGGGAGTCGAAAATGGCGACATCAAAAGCCACTGCTCCGGCCATCATCGTATCACGGTCGGTGTACATGGGCCAATCACCGGAATTATCAATGTTGGTAATGTCAATTTTATTAAAACTAAAGGGCATGGTACTTTCATCGCAGGTGCAGCAGCCTGGAATTATCCTTATAATATTGGCAACCAATAAAATAAGCAGGGTTTTTCTGAGGGTTCGCATGGTTATTTGTATTGATTTAAGGTTATAGGTTTAAAATTTTGAATCCCGCCATTTAGAATGTGCGACCAACTCCGAAACTAACCCCTGATTCCAAAAGATGTTGGGGGTAATTTTCAGGCTTGAAAGCCGGTAAAGAATGTATTTTCAGTGAAGGATTTATCAGAAAAATGAACTTTTCGTATTCAAATTGTGCCCCGAACCCGGTTCTCCAACCAATTCCTGACTGGGAATCAATTCCGGAGCGATTATCTGACAGGTCAATATCGAGAGAGGGTCCCAGGTTAAAGAAGAAATACTTCAAAAAACCAAGCCTGACCTCCAGCGGAATTGACAGAAGCTGAATGGTTTCGGTTCTTGTTACAATCTCAACATCGGGAAAATATTCGGGAGTGATTTTGATCTGATGCTGATTGTAAACCAATCCGCTGGTCAGCCTGAGATTCTCCTTTATCTTTTTATTAAAACCAATTCCGGTATGCCAGGCCCCATCACCTGCATAACTTCCACCACCATCCAAACGGACGAATCTTAATACTGTATTGGATGAGAACCCGCCAATCAGGCTGATTGCGTAATTTTGGGCAAATACTGTTTCTGAAACAAAAGCAATAAAAATCAAAAGATTTATTAAGATTGTCCTGTAATTCATGCGTAGTGGTTTAGTCTGTCTTTGGTTTTTAATTTATGAACATTACCCAAACAACAGCCTGAAAACTTCTTCAATTTTGCTAACAGGCTGGAGGTTAATTTTTTTAGCTGCGCTTTTGGCCGCTTTTATATTAAGTTTTGAAATTACAATGGATTCAAAGCCCAGTTTTTCGGCTTCTGAAACCCTTTGTTCCACGCGGGTCACAGGTCTTATTTCTCCCGAAAGCCCTACTTCGGCGGCAAAGCAGGTTTTGGAACTGATGGGAATATCGATGTTGGAGGATAAAACTGCTGCAACAACCGCCAGGTCTGTAGCCGGATCATCAACCCTGAGGCCGCCGGCAATATTCAGGAACACATCTTTTACCCCAAGTTTGAAGCCGCTGCGTTTTTCGAGCACAGCCAAAAGCATATTCAGCCGGCGGGTGTCAAATCCGGTGCAGGAGCGCTGCGGGGTTCCGTAAGCAGCCGAACTTACCAATGCCTGGGTTTCAATCAGCATGGGGCGAAGGCCTTCTATGGTTGCCGCTACGGCAGTGCCACTCACCGGCTCTTCGTGTTGGGTAATTAAAATTTCAGAAGGATTTGAAACTTCACGAAGACCGGTACTTTGCATTTCGTAAATTCCCAGTTCCGATGTACTTCCGAACCGGTTTTTGACCGATCGGAGGATGCGGTAGCCGTAATTACGATCGCCCTCAAACTGAAGCACAGTGTCAACCATGTGTTCAAGCAGTTTTGGGCCGGCCAGTGTGCCTTCTTTG
>JBBQIQ010000116.1:0-12964 GCA_038325075.1 Bacteroidales bacterium
GCTCTTCAATCCTGCGGGCAACATCATCCGTATGACCTATGTAAAATTGGCCATCAGCGCTGGATTCAAGGATGTAGATGTAAAACATGATGATATAAAAAAAGCCGGAATTACCGGCTTTTTTTGCTCCCTCTGCTGGACTTGAACCAGCGACCCTCTGATTAACAGTCAGATGCTCTAACCAACTGAGCTAAGAAGGAATATTTTCCCTTGTAAGGGACTGCAAAATTACATCATTATATTAAATAAACAAGAACCGGTATAAAATTTTTTTCTTTTTACTTTTCCCCTGTTGCTTGTGGTTTAATATTGAAAGCGTTATACATTTTTTAGAAATGCTTAGCAGAGGAAAATTAGTCGCAACCGGGCGATGGTGTGGTTGCCATTTTCCCCTGTTTTCAGCCAGGAAGAATTTTCCTTACATCGGTTGCCTGTTATCATTATCCAGTATCCGGCAGATGAAGATGCATTTGTGTTGTAATTGTAATCTTTCCATTGAATTGTGTACTTCAAAGCAGAAGAGGGATTGATCCATGAAGAACCCCGGTTCAGGTTCAGTTTTTACGGAGTGAAGACAGGATTTTATTCCTAGGATTACGGTCTCTGATCGGGCTCGTGTCAGGCTAACCCGAAAAATGGGATACATCCTGAACTTGTGAATGAATTTTTTATACTTTTGATTAAACCCAAAAACCTTCCAATTATGAAATACAAACTACTTTTCTCAATCATCGGCGCCGTTGTCATTTTTGTATGGCAGTTTCTGTCGTATGCCATGCCCAACCTTCATAAATCAGCGTCAGCATATACGCCCGCACAAGACAGCATTTTAATGATGTTGAAAAACCAGGGACTTACCGAAGGCATGTACCTCCTGGGGCAACCCGATCCGTCGCTGAGCCAGGAAGAACAGCAGGCTTCGATGAAGGCACTGGATGGCAAGCCCTGGGCTGTCATCAATTACCGGAACGCAAATTCAATGAGCATGGCTATGCCGATGATCCGGGGTCTCTTGGTTTGTTTCGTGATTTCCTTCCTTTTGTTCTGGCTATTCCTGCAACAAAAAAATCCTACCCTGATGAACAGGTTGTACCTTTCACTGGCCGTTGGGATGATCGGATTTTTCTTTGTTCCCTACGCAAACTTCATCTGGTACAAAGCGCCGGATATATTCGCTCATTTCGCCGATGCCATTGTTCCATGGGTAATCCTGGGATTAATCGGGCATAAAATGGCTGAAATGCAGGCAAAACATCCGAAAATTTAACATAAGTTGAGCGATTTTAATAAAATCGCTCAACTTAGAAATAACCCATTTGAAAGTCTGCTAAAACTACCATATCCGGAATAAAGTGGACGAAAAAAGGGAGCCACTTGGCAACTCATTCAGGCTGAGACAGGACAGCCTTGTCAATATTTCATAACAGCTCGGGTGGCTCTGGCTCCGTCGAACCCGGAAATTGTGATGTAGTAAACACCGGCAGGATAGCCTGACAGGTCGAGCCGGCAGGATTGAGCGTCCCGGATTGGTTTGATTGACAACTGACGGCCCAATACGGAGGTAACCTTAATATCCCTGAAATTTTCGGGCAAGATCAGATTTACCACATCCTGGGTAGGATTCGGGTAAATTATCAGGTTGAAACCCACCGGATTATCCAGACCAACGGTAGGGCAGGGCACTTCGGTGGCCGTATATTTGCCGCCCGATAACGTTCCCGCATCCCAACACTTATCGTCAGAGGCAAACAGGTCAACCGTCTGCTGAAGAGAGGTAGTTGAACCATTGTTAAAGACCACGCCAATGGGAACGGTAGTGAATCCGGTAATATTATAGGAATAATACCCATCGCTTTCCAGTGTCATGGAACTGCCGGGCCAGGAGCCGGTTAAAGGGGTAGAACCCACCCAGGAATAAACCTTGCAGGCATTCCATCCGGTTGGCACTTTAAACCGCACCCTGATTGTGGTGGGAACGGTGGAAATGGTGTAGGTATTTGACACTTCGGGTGAGTATAAATGGGTTACCGGGTTATAGGCAACGGCGCGCAGGGTCTGCGTGTTGGAAACGACAACCGGTGCGGTGTATGGGGTCGAGTTGTTGTTCGGAGGCGTATTATTGGTGGTGTAATAGACCGAAGCCCCGGCAGTGGTTGTCATGGTTACCGTTTGCGGGGTATAATAGGTTCCTCCTGAAGGAGTTACCAGCAAAGAGGGTGCAACCGGATTGGTGGTTTTTGTCCAGATGGCATAGTCGGTACCCGAAGTAGCCAGGGTATAATCGGAAGGTGGTGTATAATTTCCGTTGCCGATTTTTACGATCAGGCTGCCATTGAACCCTGTAGCGGTGGAAACATAAAGATTATTTGTATATTGGTTAACGATAACTGCGCATTCGCTGTGAAGCTGAACGGCGCGCCGGGCTGCAATCATCGCGAAAATTGCCGCTTTGTTGTTCTTCCAGTGATCGAGCAGCACACAGGGTACTCCAGGCGATCCCATCAGAAAAGCATAGGCAGCCTTTACGTTCCCGTTGAACCGGTTGGGATTTCCGGTTATATAAGTATCATGGTTATCCACAAAGGTGACGGCATAACGTTTGGTATCCGGGTGATGTATCAGACCTGCCGGCTGCGGGGTAGTGCCATTCATCAGCCAGACCAGCTGGGTCAGATCCATCCCGCCATTCCACATGGCCGCGTTCAGCCTGAATTTCAGGGGAAAATCGAAGGTGGTTGAATTGTTGCTGCAACCGTTCACCCATGCTTTACACAAATCATAACTGCCATCAAAATATTCTCCTACCGAAAAATAAGCGCCGGCAGCAAGATTGTACTCATTCACAAAGGAAGCGCTGAAACCTTTGGTCAAATCGTAACGCCAACCCGAGTAGCCCATTTCATTTTTCAGAAAGTGCATATATCCTTTAATATTATTTCTGACCACCGTGCTTAAATGATCAAGGTCGCGCGAGCCATTGAAATCTTCGCCGGTGTCGGGTGCTCCGGTTGGCTGTGCCTGGCCGGGTTCGTTGGCCACTTCATCGGTGCTACAGATCTGGGCAGGCCCCATCGAATACGTGGTACCGTTATAGGTTTCTGTCGGGAAATCAGTCCAGTTGGTGGCTCCGCTCCGGTGGTTCACCACCACATCGGCAATGGACTTAGCCCCCCTGGCATTGAGGGAAGCAATCAGTGTTTTTAATTCAGCCTCAGTGCCGAAAGCGCTATTCTGGTCAAACCACCAGATGGCTGCATAGCCCATATTGTTTGCGCTTTGAGCGTTCCCGCTCGGCGGGAGCCAAACCAGGTTGTAATTTGAGGCTATTTCACCAGCCTGTGAATTGAGGACCGTCCACCTGCTGTCGGAGTATGAATCCCAGTAGAAGGCCTGTAGCATTACATCCTGGCATTGAGCCGGAGCCTGGGCTTTCAAGGTCGTTTTTCCGCCAGAAATAAATAATAGCAGCAGCAGAAAGGTGGAGATTTTTTTCATGAGAATTATTTTTTGAGGGAGCGGATTCAGATGCAAAGCTAACGAAAAGCAATCGAATTCCATCGGAATATTTGCACAAACACAGTTTAAAAGGAGTGCAAACGATTGTATAAGGGGATTGATAAGTAATTCCGTTCCCTGCCGGGTTCGGTGCTGTTGTCAACCTGTCCGATGGCAGAAATGGCGTTGTTGGTTAAGAGACTGGTGCTTTCGGGTTTGTTTCCATCGGCATCAATGGTAGAGACCCCTGCCGGAGAATTACTTGTGAAGATCATTGAACTATTCGGGAATTTTACGGTGATGCCCATTCCCACGTCAGAAACTGATCCGTAAGCCGCAGGCAGAAATGCCATGCTCAGGGTCGGGTCGGGGACTATTGCCATGGTTGCCCCGAATGAAGGATCACTACAGGCTGGATGCTTGATTTGCCAATAAGTTCCAATGTTCACTTTATTCATTTTCCACCGGTATCCGGGAAAAAGAATTTGCCTTCCGCCAGTTGCCTGTTCTGTTTATCCAGTAACCTGTAGATGAATATGCCTTTGGACTGTAACTGTATTTTTTTCAGAGGGTTGTCCACTTCAAATCCGGCTACTTTCCGGCCGGTAATGTCGTAAATCTCCACCCTGGTTCCCGCATAGCCGCGACAAAGTGTAAAATCGAAGGTGGTGATGCCTGCCGGATCGGTGAAAACTTTTAAATAAGGGTTAAATTCACCGGGTTTATCTTTTACGCTCACATACACTTTCCAGTCATCATACAATGTCTGTAGTGAATCGATCGGGTCAACGGGGTAGATTCCGGTAAGATTATAAGGATAGGCCATGTAAAGATCCAGATACAGGGAATCGGGCTGGTTGTTCATCCGGGCCACCCGCAAAAAAGACGATTGCGATGATGTGTTGTGGATGCCGCAGCGGGTGTCGGCCCCGATAACCTTTGCCCCCTGAAGCGCCGCCATCAGCCGGTCGGCGAGTGATCCCGGAGTGTTGAGAAACTTCGATTCCATAGAATCCAGGATCTGCTGCCCCATTAAAATATTTCCCTGAACGGAATAGTTTAAATGAGCCGTATGGTTCTTATAATCCATACAGTTCACCCCGGTGTATGCAGCGCTACGGGGATGCCCGCCGTTATAGTCAACAATGCCATACTGACGAATGGCTGGGTTATTACCCACATCATTGGCCACAAGTAAATCAATGATCTCCTGTGGCGACAAACCCTGCATCATCCAGTCATGCGCACGCTGCTGATTGGTGGCATGCCATGAGGCCTGTGTGTGAATGGCACCTATACCGGGAATCACATCGCTTAAAATCTGTGCCCCATGCGGATAGCCTGAACTCGAACCTACACATGAGGCGCCCGCACTGCCAATTTCCCCGGTAATGGAATCTATGGCCACTATGGAGAAGGTGTCCTGTGAAAAGAGACCGGGACCGGATAGCAACAGTAACGATAATATCAGACTTTTACTCAGCATTAAAAGCCTGAAAGCTGAGGTGCGTTGCGTTGCGTTTCTCTTCATAGCGGTGGTATTTAAAACCGGGATTTGTGTTTTTGGGATGACTAAGATAAACTATTTCCGCAATCATGCTTCATAATAAAATGAAAATGGCAGTCCCGATTTCCTGTTAGAAAGCTGATTTGCGGGAAATCGGGATGGGATCAAACCACGATCATCAAAAACAGGAAATGCCGAATTTATAAATCTGATACTAAGGCCTATGTAGGGTCTGCTGAAAACTCTAAACATTTTTATATTTCGGTGCGCCTGCCTGCGTCAGGCAGACAAGAGAATCGTAATATATGTTGCCAGAATAAACCGAAATAATTAAAAGGTATAAGTGCACGGAATTAGCGCGTATGTCCATAAAAACCATGCATCTATAATAAAGATTTGAATACTATTTGACTGCATTTTCCGGAAGGTTTCTCCAGATATTTTGGGTATATGGTCTTAATGCATCGGACCTCAGGTGAAACCTTTGAAGGATATGATAGGGTAACTGGTGAACTGAAATGGACAGGATCCCGAGCTGATCTTATCCCTGGCTCAAACTCTGAAATGCGAGCCCTGGCTGAAGTTTATGGAAGCTCAGATGCTCAGAAAAAGTTTGTGAAGGATTTTGTAGCAGCATGGAATAAAGTAATAAACCCTGATCGCTTTGATCTGACATGATCGTTGAAGGTAAACCGGAAGTCACAAAGCAGATTTTCGGTAATGTTTTATAAAAAGGTGGTCTGGTTTCGGGCCGCCTTTTTGTTATCCGTATTTTCTGCTTTCCCGAAAATTGTCTTTTCCTGATCATATCTGGAAATCATCTGTAGTCTATCTGAAATTGTCAATAGCTATCCTGGGTTCAAGGAGTTAAACCAAACAAATTCTTAACGCCTGCATGAAAATAGTCCTTAATAATTTTTATTCAACTCAAACGAAAAGAGGCAGCATTTTATTTTGATGTGCTGGAGTTTACCTTATTGAAAGATGATGAGTTTTGTCAGGCATAACTTGATGGAATACATAGTATTTTCCATAATCTCTGATTTCTTAGCTTAAACTTTAGGTATTTAACATTAAATTATATAAGGCTAATATTTACTTTTTGATTTTGTTCAGATTAAGGGAGAAGGACCGGCCTTGTATAACTGAGCGAAGCGACCTCTTGTGCTCCTATAAATTAGGCGAGGCGCACAAAAATTGCGTTAAGAAAACAGGCAGCATAAAAGAGAGAAGAAAAGCAACCGATAAAGTGTAGCAATGCTCAAAAGATTAGTGTACAACGGTTTAAAGAAGAGGGGTACTGTTTCAAACTCGTTTCTTCTTGCCAAAATTGCTCGCCTGTTTTTAGCAATTTTTACGAAGCCGAGATTTTTTAAGCGCGAATCTCTTATTTTATTTGTGCGCTTGAGATCGCTTCGCTAAGTTGTTAATTTTTGATCGTGCAAAAAGTAAAAGAAAAAATGCTCTGAGGTCAAATATGAAGCGGGGAAAGCCTCTCATTGGTTATACAACCTTATAATTATGACATTATTTAATAAATTGTAATTCAATACCTTGGTGAAATAGATCATATCTGAGCCAGCTCATCGAAATAAGATTCAGCCCGAAAAGATCAGGTATCTATATTATTTCTACCTTTGGTTACCTAACGGCCTATTAAAAGTGGGATGGTTTTCATTGGCTATAACATGAAAATACCAATGGATGTAATCAGTTAAAAGTGATTGCACATGTTGCTGATTATAGTTGATTCCCCGGTATTTGATTTGAATTGATTATAAACAAGTAAAGTTATTAATATTTCACCTGCCATGACACTTTCTTTTAAAAATCTGTTTTTTGGAATAGGAACATTATTTTTGTTTTTTGCTTTCCTGTTTCTGGCAAAAACCATTCTTATCCCTTTGGCATTTGCATTAATTGTATCCTTTATTTTATACCCTTTGGTTACCCGATACGAGTCTTGGGGTATGAATGCACTGTTTGCTGCTTTTCTTTCAATTTTCACTATGATATTGATTATTGCAGGAGGCATTTTTCTTTTCTCAACTCAAATTATCGACCTCACCCGCGATTTTTCGGATATTCAGGATAAAATTCTGTTAGTTTTTGCCGACGTGACATTATATGCAAACAAAAACTTAAACTTTGTGCCAACTCTCGAAAAGGGTGAGTTATTAGAAAGGATAAAAAGCTGGGTAACTGAATCATCAGGTTCACTTGTACAACAAACCTTTAGCACTACATCATCCTTTGTTACAGGACTTATATTAACAATAATATATACTTTTCTGATCCTGATTTACCGGGGAGGGATAATCAATGCATTTACGAGATTTTTCCCTGATAACAAGAGACCAAAAGCTTATATGATGTTTAGTTCGGTGCAAAAGGTTGGGCAACAGTATTTATCAGGTATGCTCATTATTATAGTTATTCTGGGCATGATCAACAGCATAGGCCTTTTGATTATTGGTATTGACCATCCGTTTCTTTTTGGATTTCTGGCTGCGGTACTTGCAATTATACCTTATGTAGGAACTACTTTAGGGGCTGCAATTCCGGTGGTTTATGCTTTAGTATCCTATGGCTCTGCCTGGATGGCATTGGCTGTTTTAATCTACTTTTGGGCTGTTCAGGTCATTGAAAGTAATTTTTTAACTCCTAAAATAGTTGGGGGAAACCTAAAGGTAAATGCTTTAACTGCCATTTTGAGCATTATCATCGGTGCTTCGGTATGGGGTGTTGCAGGAATGATTTTGTTTTTGCCGTTTGCCGCTATGTTAAGAGTTTTTTGTGATGAATATGAGGAACTTAAAGCCATTGCTTTATTAATTGGAGAGCAAAATAGAAGTGATGATGAGCAAGGCCGTGACAGATTTTTCGCCCACTGGAAGGACAGAATTAAGGCTTGGTTTAAAAGTGGAAACGAGCCTGGTTGATTATATAAAACCAGTAAAAAAGTGAATGAACAGTATGTTTTTCCTTATTAATTTGTTGCCCTTTCTTCACTTTGTTTTATTACTTAAAGTTGGTCAAATTGATAGGAAACAAACATATCTGTCATCATCAAATCGATGAAATGCGCTGACTATCCGGTAAACGGAATGGTTAATTCTGTACCGCACAAAAATGATTTCGAAACTGCCGGAAATCAAGACAAAGCCATTGTTAAAAAAGCCGGTCGGGTTGGAAAACCTTATGTTAATTCCATTGTTGTAAACTGGGGTTCGGTGTTTGTCCGGAGTTCGATTTTGCAATATTTGGATTTAAAGAAATTAACAATGTCGGTATTCAAGCGAATACAACCTCCCGATTCATAAAACAAATTCTTCAAATGACTAAAAAACTTCTGATCACCGGCAGCATTCTGGCAGCACTTTCTGTCGTCCTCGGCGCATTTGCGGCACACTGGCTTAAAGCAAACATCAGCATAACTGCTTTAACTAATTTTCATACGGCGGTGAACTATCAGATGGTTCATGCACTGGCTATTCTGGTGATGGCGGCACTACCAATGAGGTTTCATGGTAAACTTTTCCGGTCTGCGTATTATGCTTTTCTGACCGGAATCATCTTTTTCAGTGGATCTATTTACCTGCTTTCAACACGCGAAATTACCGGCTGGTACTGGCCATGGATAGGGCCTGTTACACCTTTGGGCGGTTTATTGCTTATAGTTGGATGGATATTGTTGATCTTCACTGCAAGCAGCGTCCATGAAAGCACAGAGGGTTAAGCAGGCGGAATCCCTGACTTCGTGCTTTGTCAGACGAAATTATAACCCAAATTGAGCGATTTGAAGAAGAAAATCGCTCAATCGATAAGGAAATTGTAAGCAATTCACAGTAAAACAGTTTCATGGCTGTGGTGAATTGCAACCATTTCCAAATCGGGGTTTACCTAAGTAAAGCGCCTTTTCGCTTTGCTCAAATCGCTCAACTTAGGTATAACGCAATCGGTTTGGCTAATGGCAGAACAAACAATTCCATACTTTTACAAGCTATTGATATTGGCAATCAACTGCCGAAGGTGCTTATCCCCACGTTGAAAATTTATTTATTTCAATATCCCTTGCTTCCTGAATTCATCTTTCATGGCCGAACGGCGCGAATACTGCAGACAAAGGTCACCTATCAGCTTGTTTACAGCAGCGATATTCTGTTCGTCCGATGAAACTAATTTTATAAGTTGCGCGGCATACCTGTAACTATCCCTGCTCATGTGCTGGTCAAGATATTGCCTGACTTTCTTTTCAGCTATTGCCAGGCATTCGGATGGATATACATGTACGATGGGTCGCATGATATACAAATATTCCGACAACAGGACATCAGCAGTCCGGGCAAATTGCAGTATCCGCTGAAACATACCTTCTGATTCAAGCACCTGTATATAAAATTCGTGGCTGTATGATTTCTCTAATATGGTCAGAAAACTTTCCTTTTCCGTTACCGAAAACAATTTTGCCAAACGCGTGTAATCATCTATATTCCTATCTTTCATAACTTTATAGGATAATACTTCTTTGGCAAACTGAATATCAAAAGTATCATCAATGGTCTCGGAAATAATTTCAACGAGTTCGCGCGAAAAGACCGGGAACAGTTTTTTAGCATTCCGGTAAAATTCCAGGGTGTTGTTTCCGGCCTCAAACTCAAGCAATTCTTTTGCAATGGCAACATGGCCGGGGCTCAGTTTCACGGCTTCCTGTTCCCACGATGCCGGGTTGCCATTCCTTGTTGCCTGCATATAGGATAGAGGAAACAGGCCAATTGCTGATTTTTCGGCATTAAACTCAGAATAAATTTCGGAACAACTTTCAGGATTATTTTTTAACAGGCTTTGAATGAGCATATCATGAACTTTGGTATCGAATGTATTGGCTTCGCCACGTTCGAAGCATTGCACGATGTCCTTGAAAGTAGATACAACAGCATCGCTGTTAAGGATGGTTTTATTAATAACGATTCCAATTGAATCCGCAATCCTGCTGAAACATCCGGTTAATAGTTCCTGTTGTTGATCGCCAAGATTGTCGTTGGGATCATCAATATCAGCTTCGTAACAGGCAATCAGCAAACCGGTGAGTTTTGCCATCATAACATTCAACTCTCCTTTTGAAAGCAGGTCAATATATTCATCACTGAATGAATCAAACATATCATTGATTTCTTCCTCTGCGACTTCCTGTGCTATTTCCCACTCTTCATAATACCTGTCGTGGCGGTTATCCCAGCGGTCGTAGTCAGTTTCCTCAAGATCAATGGCTTCAAGGGCATCCTTGCAGGCAGCAGCTTCTGCAACCACAACCTCATTGAAGTTAATGGGCTTAAACGGTTTACCCTTCTGGTTATTGGTAAAATAATTAATAAACTGCGACTGTAATTCCGCTGAGTTTTGAAGGATTTTCCCGAGGAAGGCAATTTTTTGAGCCGGGTCGAGCGATTCAAGAATTTTAACGTATTTTTCCATTATTTGCAATTTGGGCAGCAAAATATAAGTATAACCGGAGGTTCATCATATTGAGCCTGGCTGTGCCTTATCAATATGCGGGGCGTTTTGTATTTCAGTGATTTAAGCCGGTCAGCCTTCTTTGGTTTTTTCAAAAATCTGCATCTTGCCTGAACTCTCAATGGCTTTGATGGCAATGTCTTTAACGCTGGATTCGGCAGTAATGGCTTTAGCAGTGAGTTCCTTAATAATGGTATCAAGATCCTTTATTTTTGCCTGCAGTGTCTGAATGGTTTGTTCGCGCAGTTTTAATTCCGCCACGCTCTGCTGGGAAGTGAGCTCGGTTTCAAATTTGTATTGGGTCTGTAGTTTTTCAGTAAGATTTTTTTCCGCTTGTTTAACGGCTTTCTCAATTTCAGCAGGGAATGATTCCGATTTTTCGCGCAGCAGTTTCAATTCGGCTTCGGCTTCCTGAATTTTAGATTCGCGCAGGGTAACTTCACTTTCAAAGGAAGCTTTTTTATCCGTAAGCTCTTTCTCCAACTTTAATTTTCGTTCCTGGTACGAATCAGTGTCTTTTTTACGGATCAGTTGCAGGTTATAGCTGTATTCTTCCTCATCGCGTTCGCGTTTCTTTTTCAGTTCCCCGGCATCTTCTTTAGCCTGTAGTTCGGCAATGGCTTTTTCCTTCTTCCATTGTTCGCGTTTTTGCTGCATTTCGGTTTCCAGTTGTTGCCTGTCGGAGTCAAGCTGCTGCTCAAAAGCGGTACGTTTCGATGCAAGTTCAGCTTCAAATTCTTCACGTTTTACTTTCTGCGCCAACAGCAATGCTGCAAGCGAATCGGCGTTGGCTGTTATCTGGTAAAGGTTATGAAGATTTTCCTTTTCGATGGCCACTGCCTGCTGTAGGTCTTCGAAATGTCTGAATTCAATCGTGAGTTTCTCCTCAAGCTTTTCGAGTGTTGAGGCAAGTTCCAGTTTCAACGAAGCGAATCCGTTAACGATGGATTGGTGTGACAGCAATCCCGCTGTTTTTACGATTTCCTGTTTCTTAACTTCTTCCTGAACTTTGCGGGGTTCTTCCTTTTTCTGTTGGGTTACGGTCTGCATCAGCTCGTCATAAGCTTTCAGAATCTCCGTTTTGGTATTTTTCTCATTTACCTTAGGTTCCATTTTCTACGTATTTGAAAGTAAAATTAATGAATGATTTCTAAACTGAAGTACTATTGTTATTAATTTCTTCCATTCCCATTTCTTGATTTGCCAAATGCCCTGAATACCAGAAGGAACCCAATCACTGATTCGCTAATAACCGGAAATTATTATTCAATCCGGTTGGCTGAACCTGCACAAATAATTCCATACCTTTGCACGCGCTTAAAATCAGGAACGCTTTGTAAGACAGCTTGGTTCAACTTTGCAATTATCATCATTGAGCCTGCTCCGAAAAGTCAATAAAGAAGAATAGGCACCAAGTCTCCATCCCGATATCTATCGGGACACCAATTTACGTATAATATTGTATATCTACATATTAAAATTGGTGTCCGCCAGGTAGCGGATAGTGTTTTTGTGGCTTGGTGTCAAATAATTAGTTTTCGGAGTGGACTCATCATTTAAATTTTGCCTGATACTTTTGATCCGCCCGACCGGCTAAATTAAGGATGTATGCCAGCATTTCTCCGGGCAGTCGGGCATGCTTCAGATTTTTTACTTTGAGCTTTTTACTTTTTACTTTATACTTGATTTCTTATGAGCTTAGTTGTTGTCGGCACCGTTGCCTTTGATGCCATTGAAACCCCTTTCGGGAAAACAGATAAAATATTGGGCGGAGCAGCCACCTACATTGGCATAGCCGCCGGCAAACTGGGTGTTGATGCCAGAATTGTGTCGGTGATCGGTGGGGATTTTCCAAAGAAATATCTTGACTTACTGAACGATAACGGAGTTGACACCACCGGGATCAAAGTGATCCATGAAGGAAAAACCTTCTTTTGGGCGGGTCGCTATCACAACGATATGAACTCGCGAGATACCCTTGTTACAGACCTGAATGTGCTGGCCGATTTTAATCCGGTATTACCTGAATCATACCAGGACAGCAATTTCCTTATGCTCGGCAACCTTACGCCCCAGATTCAGCAGCGGGTAATTGAACAATTCCGCGAGCGCCCCAGACTTATCGTTATGGATACTATGAATTACTGGATGAATTCGGCCTGGGACGACCTGCTGAAAGTCATCAAAATGGTGGATGTACTAACCATCAACGACGAAGAAGCCAGGCAACTGTCGGGAGAGTATTCCCTGGTGAAGGCCGCCCGTAAGATCATTTCAATGGGACCAAAATACCTCGTCATTAAAAAAGGGGAACACGGCGCTCTGCTGTTCAACAACGAAAGTGTTTTCTTCGCTCCTGCCCTTCCGCTTGAGGAAGTCTTTGATCCGACCGGTGCGGGCGACACTTTTGCCGGAGGTTTTATCGGGTACCTCGCCAAAACCGGCGAT
>JBBQIQ010000117.1:0-12781 GCA_038325075.1 Bacteroidales bacterium
GCAATCAGCCATAAAATTCCGGCTGATTTTGAGATCGGTATATTCAACTGGCTGATTTCTGCCAGCCGGAATGCTTTGATAAATCCCATAAAATGGATAAGCCCGTGAAGGGCGATAAAGATGGCGAGAGCAGTTTTCATAGATGGGTTTTTGTCTGACAAAGATATTAACCTATTGGATTATTTGAAATTTTATAGCTGATGTAATTGCGGTAAAAACACTGCTCCTCCATATCCGGGGTTCCTCAACAGAGAAATCAGGTTGCCGGTCCGTTTCGAAGAAATGCTTGTCGGACAACCTGTGCATTCCTTGCTTTACAGAACGAAAAAACGAAATCATTAAACAGCAGCGGGGAGGCTTGCTTAGAACCTCCCCGTTTAGCCGGGAAAACTACCACACATTGACTACCACCAACCTTGAGTCACAGCATGATGATGGCACAAATGTAAGGTCTGGAGACGGATGGCGAAATCATTTTTTGGTGAACCTGCAGAACAGGTAGTTCAAACGCCTGAAATGAAGGTTGGAATGTTCGTGGAATTGTTTTGTTAAATCAGGATCAGCTATAACGTATTCACGTAATCGCACAGCGGTGTCCGGTGTTATTGTCGTTGCCTGAAAGTAATCATGTGCTTACTTGTATTCGGTATCACCTTTTTTCACAACAATATTGTATCCTTTTCTTTTTAAGTCCGCAATTTCGTCAGGCTTTGGCAGACGGGTATAAAATGTGTAATCAGTATAATACATTCCTTCAATTGCATGTTCATAGTTAAAGAATACTGTATTAACTTCGTATTTGTTTTTCATCTGTTTTAGCTCTGTTGCCCAGGCCGGATTCCTTTCAACATTGGTAAAGGGTTTTGTTCGTTCGATGCAATAACGCACCGGCAACACGATCAGCAGAAAGAGCACCAGGTTTTTTACCCATCTGTTTTTCAGGTTTCTCTCACGAATGTAGAACCAATAATAAGCCAGTATAACAAAAATCGCCGGAGCTGCGAGCAACAGGTAGGTATGCCTTTTGGTTGCCGCGAATGAAAAAATTACAAATGGAATCAACCACCATGCATTGAGCGCGGCAATTTTCCAACCGGCTTGCCTTCTGAACAACTGATAGAAGGATAAGATCACTGGAATCCAGATGATTTCGCCGAAAACCATGCCCAGGTTTTGAAAATAATGATAAAACGGGCCGGTATGCTGCTCCACTGTCTCATTGTATGCATTGTTGAGTTTTCCGAAAAACCATGCCGCTTCGTCCGGGAATTCCTTAAAAACATAAAGCAGCCAGGGGGCTATGGTTAGGCAGAAAGCCAGAGCTGCTGCCAGTATGTGTTGCAGGAGTTCCTTCCTGGTTTTGCCTTTAGCCAGCCACTCACCTAAGATCCATACCGGAAAAACAACCAGGGCCGGTGTCCATTTGGATAGAAAAGCCAGTCCGGTGATGGCCCCGATAAGCATTGAAAACAGCAGGCTTCTCTTTTTCAGGATGGTTGTTACCGATAGCAGCACTGCCAGTTCAACAAAAAAGATAAAAAAGGTTTCAACATGGTCGGATGATACCCTGCCCGCTGCGACTTCTATGATCAGCCCGTTAATTGAATGGAAGAAGGCGGCAAGTATACCCACCTTTCTGTCAAACAAGCGGCTACCGATTAAAAATGTCAGGTAAACCGCTAACAGGGAGAGAATCAGCGATGGAAACCGAATGGCATAGTCTGAATTCCCAAACAGACTGATGGATACCGCCATCGCCCACAAGGGGACAGGTCCTTTTCCGAGCCAGACATGATTTGCAACCCAATCGCTGTATTTGTATGGTAATACGGGATTTTCATAAAGCGTTGGTTTCAAAGGGTGGTCAATCATGTTTTTAGCTACCAGGGCATGGTACCTTTCGTCCCAGGTATGCAGGTAAGAATCTGCCGACGTAAACAACCTCAGTAAAAGCCCGCCAAGGAGAATGAACAACAGCGCGGTATGGAACTTCTCTTTTCGGAAATATTTCCAGGCGAGAAAATATCCGGCCGAACAAAAAACGATAGTAATGATTCCTAAGATTAGCTGATTCATCCGGGTTGTGTAAGGTATAATAGGCCGCCATTCCCTGGTGGCGGTTCTTCCGGTTAACGGGGCAAGCCCCGGCGGTTAAAAGCTTTCAGGTTAAATCATGACAAATATAGCAACTCTGGACTAAAAAATGTGAATCCGCATTTGATTGCAGTTAAGGAACCGGTTGTTGGTCCCCGGAAGTAAATGATATTTCCTATTCATACCTTAGCGATACCGCAGGATTGGCCAACGCAGCCTTAATGGCCCGGTAACTAATGGTTGTGATGGCGATGATCACCGCGATGGCAAAACCATAAATAAAGTCTATAGCACCGGGGGTAATGCGATAATGGTAATTACTCAGCCAGTTATCGGCAACCAGGTATATCAGGGGCAAGGCGATTACCAGCGAAATACAGAGCAGGATAATGATTTCCTTCGCTATAAGGAACCATATTCGCCCAACCGACGCTCCGAAGGTTTTGCGGATACCGATTTCGCGCGTTCTCTGCTGAACCGTAAATGAGGTGAGCCCATAAAGCCCCAATGCTGCAATCAGGATAGCCATGATGGTGAAAACAATTGCCAGGCGGGCATTTTGCCGGTCTGCCTTGTACATCTGCTCAACTTCCCTATCCATGAAAAAATACTGCATCGGATCATTGTTGGTAAAGCTTTCCCAGGTTTTTTCAATCTGACTGATTGTGGCCCTGTTTGCTGAAGCAGATAGCCTGATGCTGAAATAGCCCCAATGAACATCTTCGTTTTTAAACATCATGATATGCGGAGATATTTCACTGCGCAGCGATTCGAAATGGAAATCCTTTGTAACCCCAATCACCGGAACAAGGGTCTTTTCTTCGTTCTCATCACCGCCGCGGATAATTCTGGTTTCGAACGGGTTGGGAAGTATAAAATCTTTCACAGCTTCCTGGTTAATAATGCAGGCTTCTTTATCCGTAGTAATCGATTTGTCGAAAAATCTGCCCGATTCAAGCTTATGGCCATAGGTTTCCAGGTAATCGTAATCCACCCAGTTGGTCTGCATCAGGAAAGTTTCGTCGGGGCGGCCCTTGATCATGTAGCCGTTGTTGTTATTGCTATGACCGGGCACCGCAGTGGAAGCTGCAACAGAAAGGACCCCCGGGATTTTTGTAAGTGCTGTTTTAAAACCGGCTATATGGTTGCCAACAGCTTCTGCTCTTTTAATAACCAGCAAATTTTCTTTGTTGAAACCAAGATCTTTCTTCAGCATAAAGTTTATTTGCCTGAACATGATCAACGTGCCTGATATTAAAACGATAGAAATAGCAAACTGCAAAACCACCAGAACACTGCGCAGGTTAATGCTGGTCCGGCTGCTTCTGAGTTTTCCTTTGAGTACCATATATGGATTAAACGACGACATATAAAATGCCGGATAGCTTCCCGCAAGGAATCCGATGAAAAGCGATAAAGCCAATAAGGCTGGAATGGTGTACCAATTGCTGAAATAGCCTATCGTCAGTTTAAGGTCGAGTAGTTTATTAAAATAGGGCAGGGAGATTTCGGAGATCATGATGGCTACAATCAGTGCCAGGAATGAAAGTAAAATTGTTTCAGTGATAAACTGGCTGATGAGGGCACCGCGTGATGAGCCGACTACTTTCTTGATGCCAATCTCTTTTGCCCGTTTCGAAGCCTGGGCTGTGGAAAGGTTCATAAAATTCATGGCTGCAATCAGGATAATCAGCATAGCTATACTTCCGAAAATCCACAGATATTTGGGATCACCGGCAGGTTTCAGGTCCTGTTGTATCGAAGGATCGAGGTGTACTTCGCTTAATGGCTGAAGATATATTGTATATTTATTTCCCTGAGTTAGAAAGTCCTTGATAGTAATTCCCAGGTATTTTAAAATTTCCGGTCCGACATATTTCACGATCATCCCATCCATTTTTGCGTTAACAGACTCTGGTTTTGCATTGGGGCGCAGCAGAATGTAAGTACTGAAACTGTTGGACAGCCATTCCTTGTCGTTTGCCCTGGGGTTGGTCATAAACGAGCTGATCATATTGGCTTCAAAATGCGTAGTCTCAGGGATGTCTTTGAAAATGCCGGTTACCCGGTAACGGATTGAATCGGTTCCTACCTTGAGCATCTTGTTGATGGGATCTGTCGTACCGAAGATTTTTGCCGCCGTAGTTTCAGATAATACCACTGAATACGATGCATTGAGCACCGTTGCTTTATTGCCCCTGATAAGGGGAATTGAGAAGAAATCGAAAAAGCCTGAATCGGCTTCAAAAAAATGATCTTCAGTGAAGAAAACATCTTCATATTTAACGATGGTTTCGCTCCAGCTATTGATCCTCAGAAAATTTTCAACCTCAGGGAATTCGTCCTTCATCGTTGGCCCGATTGGCGAAGCGGTCGATGTAACTTTGAGTTCCTGCCCGCTTATTTTACCATTCAGGATAAGCCGGTAGATACGGTCCTTCTTTTCGTGGTAATTATCGTAACTCAGCTCATGGATAATAAAAAGTGCGATGACAAGGCTGCAGGCTATGCCGGTAGCCAGGCCCAGAATATTGATAAATACATAGGATTTTTGACGGCTCAGCGCGCGCAGGCTATGGCGGAAAAGGTCACGGAACATAGGCGAACTTTTATGAAGTTTTGCAGGATATGAAAGAAATTATATTAGATTTAGACGGTTAGGGTTGAAAATAGTTACAATACCAGCCGACCTGGGTGTGAAGAAAGACTTCCTTTTCTGAAGTATTCTGATTCCGGTCGATGATTTGAAATCTGAGAAAAATCAATAAGGATGGATTCGGTTACGGCCTTGTTAACTTTTCTATTTTAAAGGGATATTTTTCAGGATAGCATGCAATAATTCGTCTTTTAAAAATGGCTTTGAAAGGTAATCGTCAAATTCAACCTGTAATCCATGACGAATCTCATTTTTAATCAGATAGGCCGATTGCGCCACAACCGGAAGCTCAGGCCTGAGTTCTTTTATCAAACGGGTAGCATCAAAGCCGTTCATGTTTGGCATTCTGATATCCATTAATACCAGAGAAATATCGTTGCGTTTTTTGCATTGCTCAACGGCTTCTTCACCATTAGATGCATGAATCAGTTCAATACCGGTTCCGGAAAGCAATTCTTCTATGTATCTGAAATTCATCATCTCATCCTCAGCTACCAGAATGATAAGACCGGCAATTGATTTGTAGTCCGCAACAGCTTTTGAAGAATCAATGGTTTTGGCCGGTTTGTATGGTATTGTAAATTTGAAAATCGATCCAGCCCCTGGTTCCGACTTTACGACCATTTTCCCATTCAACATATCCAGGGTGCTTTTGCAGATAGCAAGGCCAAGGCCTGCACCGTCGAAAAAGCGTGATGTAGGTCGTTCAATTTTATGAAAACGATCGAAAATAACCTCATGGGATTCTTTTGGAATACCGATGCCTGAATCTTCTACAAAAAACGTCAGTTCTTTACCTGCTGTAATGTATCCGAACCGGATGTATCCCGTTTCTGTGAATTTAACGGCATTCCCAATCAGATTATTCAACAATTGTTTCAGTTTTTCTTCATCTGTAATGATGGTATCATTTTCATTATCAAAGCCTTTGCTTAAGGAGAAAAGAATCCCTTCTTTTACCTGAGGTGACCATATTTCGTGTATTTCTTCAACCAATTGGTTTAACCTGATAGGTTTGTAAAGCACAGCAATACTTCCGGTTTCAATCAGGCTAATGTCAAGTACCTGGTTTACAAGGTCGAGCAAGCGATTGGAACTCTTTATAATGGTAGTTAGGTATTTTTTTCTTTGTGATTCACTTAGATTTTCATCCTCAAGGAGTCCTGCGAATCCAATGATCCCATTCATGGGTGTACGGATCTCATGCGAGATATTCTGTAAAAAAGCGGTTTTCAGACGATCGCTTTCCACCGCCTTTTGCTCGGCATTCCTGAGCTTTAACAGGTGCTTTTTGAGAATATAAAAGAAAAGGATAGCAGTTACCGTAACATAGAACCATCCTTTATAGGTCTGTATCCTTGTAAGGATGTTGTTATCTGAGATAAGAGAATTCAGAAGGCTGTCGGAAAAGAGTATCCATAAAAAACCCAGAAAAAGGTAGATTGCGGTAAACCTGTACTCAAACCTGATTTTTTTCATTTCAATGAATGTTGATTGAATTGGCTTGATGAAATTGAATATGATATCCTCCGATATTACAGATTCTTACAGGGACTAAATATACGATTTTAAAAAGGAATATCTGCCTGGTCGCCTGAAATTGTTTAAAACGTCTCTTGTAAGTTGAACCCAAATTGAGCGGTTTTAAAAGGGAAACAGCCCAATCGATCAGGAAATTGTAAGCAATTCACTGATAATCATTTTCAGGGATCAACAATTTCCAAATCTGGGTTTACCTAAGTAAAGCGCTTTTTCGCTTTGCTCAAACCGCTCAACTTAGGTTGAAATAAATACCACCGGAGTGGTCGGTACCCATTCCGAAATCAATGGTTAGATTGGTGCGAACAAGCTTATCGATTTGTAGCCGCAGGCGGTATCCGGCTTCGTTGTAAATCATGCCCGACCCCGGTAAAGGCCATGAACGGGCAAAAAATGCTTTGCATTCATGCATGAGGAATAACCTTTGTTGAAAACTTAATTTCATTATTGATCTGCTTTAAACCATGATAGCAGCAGCACCTGCTTATAAGAGGTAATATTAGTAAATATAACCATTTCCCAATAATTCATATACAAGAAAACAGAAACGAAATGTGTTTTCAGAATTATGTCATACTTTTGATGGATACAATTTCGTTACCGGGGGTAGCTGAATAATTACCTTTAAGTGTTATATATACACTAACTTTGTTTTTCTTTTTACAACGCTGTTGCAACCTCCGGTTTGATTGATATTTATTTGTAATTTGCACTTGATTATTCAACTTTCTATTTATAAATGCAATTATTACAGTAACCTGAAAACAATGAAAAATCATCTGACCTTTATCCGCGTTTTAATTCTTGTGTTTTTTTTGTCGTCTGCTTTCCATGCCAGGACACAGGATATAGTATTCAAATCAAATGGAAAGGTTAATTATACCTTAACCGCTGGCGAAACAGCAATGCTCGATTCTATTCAGCAAAAAACCTTTCTTTTCTTTTTAAATGAGCATCATCCCGAAAAGGGAATTGTTAAAGACCGCACCGCCATTTGGGCCCCTGCAAGTATTGCATCTACAGGTTTTGGTATTCCATCTTTTGCTGTTGGTGCAGAAAGAAACTGGATAACGCGGGAGATAGCAGCGGAAATCACACTTAAAATCCTCAGCTTTTTTGCCAATTCTGTTCAGAGCGCAGACACCAATGCAACCGGGTATAAAGGATTCTATTATCATTTTCTGGATATGAAATCAGGTACACGCACCTGGAATTGCGAACTTTCCTCTATTGACACAGGATTGCTGATGATGGGCGTAATATTTGCGCGGAATTATTACGATATGGACAATGAAACTGAAATACAAATCCGTTCACTTGCATCCATGTTGCTGGGCAGAATGGATTGGAATATCTTTCAAATGCCTCCAACAGGTAAACATGCGAATTGCATCTCCATGGCCTGGACACCGGAAGGCGGAATGCTGAATCATGGATGGAGCGGCTATAATGAAGGCCTTTTTCTCTATGTTCTGGCTGCCGGAACCGGAATGAAGGATGTTGAAAAAAGCTACGACTCGTGGTTGTCAACCTATGAATGGAAAACACCTTACGAAGGACTTTCACATGTTATTTTTCCTCCTTTATTCGGCCACCAGTTTTCACAGGCATTTATCGATTACCGGGGCCTGGTTGATAAATACATGAAAGAAAAAGGAATTGATTACTTCGAAAACTCCCGCCGGGCAACCTATGTTCAGCGTGCGTATGCCCAGGAAAATCCCAAAGGCTGGGTTGGGTACGATTCGCTTTGCTGGGGCGTGACTGCAAGTGACGGGCCCGGTGATAAATATAATTTTGGAGATATAAAATTTGAAGGGTATGCCGGCAGGGGAACCAGTGGCCCGGGCTATACCATCGCTGAGGATGGCACCATTGCGCCTTATGGTCCGCTTTCATCGTTGCCGTTTGCACCTGAAATTGTGTTACCGACCATTAAATCCATGAATGAAAAGTATGGGAAGCAAATCTGGGGTAAGTATGGTTATTATGACTCATTCAACCTGACAGCTAACTGGGTTAATGATGATTATATAGGAATTGACCAGGGACCGTTGTTGATTATGGTTGAAAATTTCAGAACAGGATTGGTTTGGAATTATGTGATGAAAGACCCGATTATACAGAAAGGCTTGAATATCCTTGGATATGAGTACCTTAAGTAGAAATCTTTGTAATTTATATCTCATTGTCGTTTGTTAGGGATTCGGATTTGGAAATAAAATGAATGAAATATCCTTTCCCGCACATGCGGGAAAGACAATATTTCTTGACTAAACGACAATGATTTATATTGTGCATGTAATAAGATGTTTGCAGCGTAATTGCCAAATATCTGTTGCTTGTTTTCATTTATTAAACAAAATTATTGATCATGAGACGTTTTGTTATTAAGGCTGGTTTTGTGTTTTTCTTATTGGTTTATGCAACCACAACCATTACCGCACAGGTTAAAACATTGGATGAATTTAAAAATAAAAATGGCTGGTACTTCATTCAATCTGATGGTGTAAAACTAAACCTTACCAACGATGAGGCAGGATTAACAGGCAAGGCCATCCGTTTCGATTACGATTTTACCAAAGGTACCGGCTATGGAGGAATACAAAAACTTTTCCCGATAGATCTGCCTGAAAATTATGAATTTTCTTTTTTTGTGAAAGCCGAATCGCCGGCCAATAACTTTGAGATAAAATTTATCGACAGCACCGGAAACAATGTTTGGTGGGTAAGTAACCGAAACTATACATTCCCGGGCGAATGGCAAAAAATAAAAATCAAGAAAAGGCACATTCAATTTGCCTGGGGGCCAACCAATGACCATCATCTGAAGAGAGTTGACCGGATTGAATTTACCATTGCCTCGTTTGTGGGTGGCAAAGGTACCCTCTGGATCGATGACCTTAAGTTTGAACCACTGCAGCCTGAAACAAGTACCTACCCGTCACCTTCCATTACCGCTTCTTCAACCCTCAGAAAGCAATCGCCTGAATTAATATTGGATAACCAAATGAAGACCTGGTGGCAGAGCCAGGATGCCAAAGATCAGGAGTTGACCATTGATTTTACGACGCGAAGAGAGTTTGGTGGCTTGCAGATTAACTGGCTGAAGGAACACGCAGCAAGCCAGTTTAATATTCTATTGTCAGATGACGGCAAGACCTGGGAGAAAGTATATTCTGTTTCTTCTAATCAAAGCGATGTAAGTTTTATACGGCTTCCGGAGGTTGAAGCAAAATATCTGAAAATCAACCTGATAAATGGAATCAGTGAAAAGGGATATGGTATAACCGGTATAAAATTTCTGGACATTAAAAACGCAATGACCCCGAATGACTTCCTGATTTATGCTGCAAAAAACTCACCAACAGGAAATTATCCCCGGTATTTTTCAGAGCAGGCTTCCTATTGGACAATCACCGGAGTGAACAATGATGTAAAGGAGGCTATGATCAACGAAGAGGGGATGGTTGAAGTGGATAAGGCATTGTTTTCCATTGAACCGATGATTAAAACCGCCGATTTCCTGTATAACTGGAGTAATATTAAACCGGTTCAATCCCTTGGATCATCAGACGATAGCAGGGAATTTAATTTTATACCATCGGTAGGATGGAAATGCGAAGATATTAGTTTTAAAACATGGGTAACAGCCAGCGGAGAGGCAAACAAAAATTCGATTCTTGAAATCGGGTATGCATTTGAAAACCAATCAGATCAGCCGAAAGATTTTGAGTTTTACCTGTTAATCCGCCCTTACCAGGTAAACCCATACTACCAGTTCCTGAACCTGGCCGGAGGTGTTGGGAAAATAAATTCGATCAGCGAAGAGAAAGCCGGATATATAGCAGTGGATGATAAAGTTATACTTCCCCAAAGGAAATATGACTCCTTTGGAGCAGCAGATTTTGATGCAGGCAATCCCGTTGATTTTATTCGTAATGGAATGATTCCCGGGAGCAAATCTGCAGTCGATATAAATGGAATGGCAAGCGGTATCCTCAGGTTTTCAATCCACCTTGTTGCCGGTGGTAAAGAAGAATTCTTTGTCGCAGTCCCGTTTTACGGGAAATCCGGTATTGAAAAACTGAACCCGGAATTTGTCAGGGAAGAATCTGCGAAAGCCAACGAATTCTGGAAGAATGAAGTCGGGCACATCATATTCAACCTGCCCGAACCGGCTGACAGGATAGTAAATACCTATAAAGCAAATCTTGCTTACATATTGATTAACCGCGATAAGGTTGGTATTCAGCCGGGATCGCGCTCCTACGAACGAAGCTGGATTCGCGATGGCGCCCTTACCTCCTCTGCACTTCTGAAATCAGGAATTGTGCAGGAAGTAAGAGATTTTATCGATTGGTATGCAGATTACCAGTATGAAAACGGTAAGGTTTCCTGCGTGGTCGATTCAAGGGGACCTGACCCCGTGCCTGAGAACGATAGCCATGGCCAGTTGATCTACCTGATCCGCGAGTATTTTAATTTCACAAAAGACACCGCTTTCCTCAGGTCAAAGAATAAATATGTTCTCAAGACTGTTGAATATGTTGAGTCGTTGATCGCCGAAAGATCGACTGACCATTATAAATACGGTAACGACAGTGTGCGGGCGCAATATGGTTTGGTTCCTGAATCCATAAGCCACGAAGGCTATTCTGCCAAACCAATGCATTCTTACTGGGATAATTTCTTTATCATGAAGGGATTGAAAGATGCGGTGGAGATTCAAAGAATATTAGGTGACACTGAATCATACGAACGAATAATGAGAACCCGAGATACCTTTAAAGAAAATCTGTATAATTCTTTGGAGCTTGCAATGAAGTACAAGAAAATAGATTATCTGCCTGGCTGTGCCGAACTCGGTGACTTTGACGCTACTTCTACCACCGTAGCCCTGACTCCCTGCAACGAGCTTGAAAACCTGCCAAGGCCACAGGTTTATAACACTTTTGATAAATATTATGAGTTTTTCAAAAACAGGCGCGACGGCAAGTTGGAATGGGTTAATTATACACCTTATGAAAATCGGTTAATTGGTTCGTTTATTATTCTTGATCAGCCTGACAGAGCGCATGAACTCATCGACTTTTTTCTGAATGACCGGCGGCCACAGGGCTGGAACCATTGGGCTGAAGTTGTGTGGAAAGATTACCGCATACCACGTTACATTGGCGACATGCCCCACACCTGGGTTGGCAGCGATTTTATCAATGCCATCCGTTCCATGTTTGTTTATGAAAATGAATATGACCAATCGCTGGTTATAGCTTCAGCACTTTACCAGGACTGGATTGATGCCCCCTCCGGAATGTCTGTTAAAAACCTGCCGACCTATTACGGGGAGATATCCTATTCGATACAAAAAGAAACCTTTAACTATAAGTTTTCCATTTCAGGCGATGTAAAACTTCCGGCTAACGGAATCAAAATAAAGAATTTCAATGGGTCGGCCCTTCCGGCAAAGGTTATTATTAATGGAAAAGAGACCAAAGACTTTTCAGAAAAAGAGATTACGGTAAAAGAGATTCCTGCTGAAATACTGATTTTTTACTAACTTTTTTAAAATAAAAAAAATGGCAGAAGAAATTATGGTTGACCATAGCACCAAAGCGGAGGACAAGATTCCCTTTTCGCAGTTAGCTGCATACGGTTCCGGGGGGATAATTCCTATAGCGCTCTTCAACGTAGCCGGGATACTGGTAGGCCTGATGGGCAACATAAGCCTTGGGTTAAGTGCATTCTGGCTGGGAGCAATATTGATCGTTCCACGTTTATGGGATGCCCTCTCGGATCCTATTATCGGTCATCTTTCTGACAATACCCGCACCCGCTGGGGACGCCGCCGTCCTTTCATACTAGTCGGAGGAATAGCCGTTGCCATTTCATTTGTCGTTATCTGGTGGATACCCAAAGGAGAACTGGTGCATAGCTGGTTCCCAACTGATTCCGGCTTCCAGGCGTTTCAGCTTATCTATATTCTTGGTTCCCTTCTTATATTTTTCACTGCGGTTACCATATTCGAGATTCCTCATGGTGCACTTGGAATGGAAATGACGACCGATTACCACGAACGGACCCGACTTTTCAGTGCCAAGAGTTTTGTGGGCAACCTTTTTGCTATGAGCACCCCCTGGCTTTTTGCACTTGCCAGTATGGAAATTTTTAAAGGCCCGGGAGGTAATGAAGTGGATGGAATGCGTTATGTCTCAATTCTCATCGCCGCAATCCTGATCCCGCTGTCGTTCTGGTGGTTTTATAAATTGCGTGAGCCAGGATTTAAAAAAGTAGTGGAAACTCAGAAAAAAACTCCGTTCTGGACAGATATGAAACGCACCGCCAGCAACCGGAATTTTATCATGCTGACGCTGACCATTTTCACGCTGGCCATGGGTTTTAATTTTGTGAGCTTGCTTGGGTCGTACATTCCTATCTTTTATATTTACGGAGGCGACAAAGTTGCAGGTGCCACACTGCTTGGTATCAACG
>JBBQIQ010000118.1:0-12767 GCA_038325075.1 Bacteroidales bacterium
TGAAAATATAATTTTTCTTGAGCTAAAACGCAGAAACAACCAAGTATGGATAGGAAAAACCAACAATTTAGAAGTTGATTTTGTTGTACGCAACAACGAAGGTTTTACACAATACATACAAGTTTTGCAAACAGTACAAAACGCAACGACTTTAGAACGTGAGTTAGCACCATTTCACAGTATTGCAGACCATCACGAAAAACTTTTAATAACAATGGATTTCGACACTGGCACATATAACGGAATAAAAAAAATAAACGCAATAGATTGGCTTACTAAGACCGAAAAATAAGGGCGAACCGATAATCGAGTAGACGGCCCCGCCAGTAATTAGCTGACGGGGTGCGTCCTTCGACTATCGCTCAGGAGCCACCTCTCACACCACTTTACCCTTTTGCTTCGCTCAGGGCAGGCCAGGCGGGCCTCGTATATAGTCCCGCATCTGCGGGATTAAATTGTGGAGATACCTTCTGTTTCCGTTAATGAAGTATTAGACGAATTACTTTGCTTTGGCTAGATTGATGGCATAAGGAGAAAATTAGATGAAAACAGAACAATGCAATTAATCACACCAAGAAAAGTTGAACATTGGACGAAAACCTATAAAGACAGATACTAGAAACTTGAAAGCAAAGGACTTATTGAAAATGCGGGGAGAGAAGCTGTTTTAAAATCCAAGGCAAATGAACTTTGGGATTTTATGGACGATGTTGATGCACTAATTAAACCGACTGATTTTATAAAGTGTTTGAATGAGTATGAAAATGCAACAAATAATTTTAACGCATTTGGAGCTTCAAGCCAACGCTTCTATTAAGATGGATAAAGATAGCTAAGACTAGTGAAACAAGAGCAAAAAGAATAAAACAAACATAAATCAATTGCACATTAATTGCACAAATTGCACAATGAAAGCAAGGACAACCCAACGCATTTGGTGGCACATCTGTATTTTTTGCAACGCCAAGTCCAACGCTAAAAAATCCAAAAAATCCACCAAGCAACCGCACCAAGACAGCAGTAAACATTGACAGACAAGACACGACCGAAAGAACACCAGCTTGTAATCGAGTAGACGGCCCCGGCAGTAATTAGCTGACGGGGTGCGTCCTTCGGCTATCGCTCAGGAGCCACCTCTCACACCACTGTACCCTTTCGCTTCGCTCAGGGCAGGCCAGGCGGTTCTCGTATACAATCCCGAGCATGGATTATGTAACCCGACACCAAATCGCCTGTGATCGGTAATATTTTACCACTTCTCCTCTTGTTTTACAGCAACAGGAGCCATTCCGCTCTTCAGATGATTAATGAGTTGTTTTGCCTGTGAATCAACCTGTCCGAGGTAATTATCCCAGAGTGGTGAATACATTTTATCGGTTTTATCAAACCAGCGTTCGATGGGGAATCGCGAAGCCTGGCGAAGGGTAAGATCGGTGACGGTATAGCGGTAACGACCGGGTTTAAATTCAAGTTTCAGTGTATAGTTCACAATCCCGGCCTGAAGTTTGGCATCGCCGTCCATATTGACCAGTTCAAAACGGTGAAGAATTTCAATAACCCCGCTTTCGCGGTTACGGATACGACAGGCATCGGCCGGATTCTTATAGGAGGTGTTAATCCATTCAATACAACGAATGTACAGTTCATCTGATGTGCCGGGCTCCGGCACCACCTCCTGATAAGATATTAAACCAGTGTCCTTGTCGAATGGAAAGTTGATTTTGCTGTCGTCCTGAGCACTGACTAAAGTCGCGATAATACAAAATGCCAATAATAACAGGTAAGCCGGATATGTTCTCATAAAGAATCGGTTAAATTAAAATTTGCCGGATCGCAGAATACAAAAATACTGAATTATCCGGATTGACAGAATTGCAAATACTGTGCTAAACTTTTAATCAATGCTGAATTTCATTTCATGGAGGCTGTTTTATATTTCTCATAAACCGGTTAAACTGAAAATCCGCCTCTGCAGGGTTACAGTTAATTTGAAAAATAAAACGAAAAAACCCCGGCGAGCGGGGTTTTTAAACAAAACAGGAAAAAAGATTTTAGTACATTCCACCCATGCCACCCATACCAGGGTTAGGCATCGAGGCTTCTTTTTCTTCTTTGATATCGGCAAGGACACACTCAGTGGTGAGCAACATGCCGGCGATTGAAGCAGCATTTTCAAGGGCAACACGGGCGACCTTGGTAGGATCGATAACACCAGCCTGCATCAGGTTTTCATAAACCTCGGTGCGTGCATTAAAACCAAAGTCATCTTTGCCTTCGCGAACCTTCTGAACGATCACAGAACCTTCGAGGCCTGCATTGGCAACAATCTGCCTTAATGGTTCTTCAAGTGCACGTTTAATAATCGCGATTCCGGTATCTTCATCTTCATTTTCACCTTTGAGATCTTCGAGGGCTTTGATAGCTCTGATGTAAGCAACGCCACCGCCGGGTATAATACCTTCTTCTATAGCAGCACGGGTTGCGTGCAATGCATCGTCGAAGCGGTCTTTCTTTTCTTTCATTTCAACCTCGCTGGCTGCGCCAACATAAATAACAGCAACTCCGCCGGCTAATTTAGCAAGACGCTCCTGTAATTTTTCGCGGTCGTAATCAGAAGTTGTGGTTTCTATCTGGGCTTTAATCATGTTAACACGGGCTGCAATGGCTTCTTTGGTTCCACGGCCACTTACGATGGTGGTGTTTTCCTTGTCAACAGAAATCTTCTCAGCCTGACCGAGGTATGAAAGGTCAACATCTTCCAAACGATAGCCTTTTTCTTCAGAAATAACGGTCCCACCAGTCAGAACAGCAACGTCTTCAAGAATTTCCTTGCGACGATCACCAAAACCGGGTGCTTTTACGGCTGCAATTTTGAGCGAGCCACGAATTTTGTTAACAACCAGTGTTGCCAGCGCTTCACCATCAACATCTTCGGCAATTATAAGCAAAGGACGGCCAGTTTGAACGGTTTTCTCAAGAACCGGAAGGAAATCCTTCATGACTGAAATCTTCTTATCGTAAATCAGGATAAACGGATTTTCATAAACGGCTTCCATTTTCTCGGTATCAGTAACGAAGTAAGGTGAAATGTAACCACGGTCAAACTGCATACCTTCCACTACTTTTACGGTAGTTTCGATGCCTTTGGCTTCTTCGATGGTGATCACCCCTTCTTTCTTCACTTTATTCATAGCTTCGGCTATCTTCTCGCCGATAAAACTATCGTTGTTGGCCGAAATGGTGGCCACCTGGGTAATTTTTTCACTGCCCTCTTCAATCTTTATTGATTGGGTTTTCAGGTATTCCACAACTTTGGCAACGGCTTTCTCGATACCGCGTTTCAGATCCATCGGGTTTGCACCTGCAGTAACATTCTTCATACCAGTGGTAACGATGGACTGCGCCAGAACGGTTGCTGTGGTAGTTCCGTCACCGGCAACATCAGAGGTTTTGGAAGCAACTTCTTTCACCATCTGGGCACCCATATTCTGGATTGCATCTTTCAGTTCAATTTCCTTGGCTACCGTAACACCATCCTTGGTAACTACCGGTGCGCCATAAGTCTTGTCAATAATTACATTTCGGCCTTTGGGACCAAGGGTGACTTTAACCGCATTGGCCAAAGCATCAACTCCTTTTTTCAGCTCTTCGCGGGCTTCAATATTGAAAACAATTTTTTTTGCCATTTCAACTTCATTTTAAAATTTAACAATCTTTTTTCATCAGATGATAGCAACGATATCCGATTCGCGCATGATGAGGTAGTCTTTACCTTCAACGCTGATCTCGGTTCCGGCATACTTTCCGTAAAGAACCAGGTCTCCTACCTTAACGGTTACAGGCTCATCTTTCTTTCCGGGGCCAACTGCAACAACCGTCCCACGCTGGGGTTTTTCTTTTGCAGTATCGGGAATTATAATACCACCGGCAGTTGTCTTCTCTGCAGCGGCTGGTTCAATTAATACACGGTCAGCTAATGGTTTTACATTCACTTGTGTCATTGCTATTGATTTTTTGGTTTATGAATACTTCTCAGGATGTAACGGGCAGTTGTCACATTTTATGCCAAAGAACAGAAGAATTCTAAAAAATACGATCCATTTTGAAAATCACAGACGTTTATTAGACTGATATTCAATTACTAATATCAGATATAAGCAACTTGTCCAAAGCATTGGTTTAATGCTTAGCACCGGTTGAATAAAAAAAAATGTCAGATTGCCGTGACAATCTGACATTAATTTACAATGTCTTTATTAATTTACTTCTTCTCAGCAGGTGCAGGCGAGGTGCCCTGAGTGGCTGGTGCTGCATCCTGTTCGGCAGGAGGAGCCTGAAAATCCTGAAGCGGAGCAGACTGATTGTTGATCAACTGACGCAGTTCAGTATCTGTAGAACGCGATACATTAACGTTGCGTGGGATGACAAAGATTGATGACAGGCTAAGAACCAAAAGCACTATGGCCAGTGTCCAGGTTGTTTTCTCTAAAAAATCGGCGGTTTTACGAACACCCATAAACTGATTTGATGAAGAAAAGTTGGAGGCAAGTCCACCACCTTTTGAATTCTGAACCAGCACAACCAGGCTTAGTAATACACAGGTTATCAGGATAAGTACCGAGACTAAAATATAAGCTCCCATTTGATAATGTTTTTTTTGTTAAAATTAACCGCCGTTTTGGCTTTCTTGTATTTCTGAAATCAGGGCTGCAAAGTAACTGCTTTTTTCCGGAAAATTCAAACTTAATTTCTCGTAAATTTTTATTGCCTTGTCAGGATTGCCATGTTTTAAGTGAATTCTCGCAAGTGTCTCAGTTACAATATCATCATGGTCGATGCTACTGAAGCGCGCCTGGTCAACCGGGTTGAAAAACTCCCGTTTGGGCTGACTCATACGGGGTTCATTTTGAATAAACCGGTTAATAAGCTCAGCTTTCCTCTCAATTTCCGTTTTTCTGCGACCCGATTCAGGTTGTTGTTCCGGGGTTCCTTGCTTTCCTCCCACCGACTGAGGTGTTTCATTTCCAATTGAATGGTTCAGGTCGTAGCCGGTTGGTTTCGGATATGCACTCAACATCTCTTCCGGGAAACCTCCTACTTCATCCGGTCCTTCAGGTTTTTCGGGTTGGCTTATTTCAGGAATACCCGGCAAATCAACCTCAGCAGGAAGTTCAGTTGAAATCTCATCCGGTGCTATTTCAGCCTCATCAGTGAAAACAGGTTCATTTTGCCCATCAGTCATCTTGTCGGGCACACCTGCCGATGCCCTTATTTCAGCCAGCCTGCGGGCTACAATCTCCTGCAACCTCAATAGATTGGTAACTTCATCCTCGGTCGTTAAGATGCCATCTTTAGGTAAAGGATCCGTTACCGGAATTTCAGCAATTCCCGCTGCCTGATCTCTAATCTCATTAGCAATCGGATCTTCAGCCGGATAAAATGCTTCCCTCTCATAATCCTTCGTTTGGGAAGGTTTTGATTCAATAAATTCATCTGTAGCAATTTCCACAGGCAACTCAAAAGTTTCATGATCAATTTCGCTTTCAATAACTGTTTGGGATATTCTGGTGGCATCAGCCCCTGAAATCAGGGGTTCATCCTTTTGAGCATTTGCAACCGGGAAATCTTCTTCCAATAAGCGGCGCAGATGTCCCCTGTCGCCTGAATATGCGGCAGCAAGTTTAAGCTGATTGTTGAACCGTATGCTGTTAACTTTCTTGTAGTTCAGGGCAAGCATCATCTGAACAGCCTGGCAATAAGGCATTTCCCGGGCAACCTGTTCGAGTAACGGCAGGCTTCCGGCACCAAGACTTTCCGGATGTTTAAGGTACGACTCAAACTGCGAGGGTTTCATAGGGTTACAGCGTTACAGGGTTAAAAAAGTTCAAGGGTTTCCCGCAGAAGAGGCGGGACTTCGCTTCGCTCCGCAAGGTTCAAAAAGTTCAAGGGTTCAATTGCGCTTCGCGCGTTCAATGGGTTCAAATGCGCTTTGCGCGTTCAAGGGTTCAATTGCGCTTCGCGCGTTCAAGGGTTCAAATGCGCTTTGCGCGTTCAAGGGTTCAAATGCGCTTCGCGCGTTCAGGGGTTCAAATGCGCTTCGCATGGGTTCAAGGGTTCAAGGGTTCAAGGGTTCAATTGCGCTTCGCGCGTTCAAGGGTTCAATTGCGCTTCGCGCGTTCAAGGGTTCAAATGCGCTTTGTGCGTTCAATGGGTTCAAATGCGCTTCGCGCGTTCAGGGGTTCAAGTGCGCTACGCATGGGTTCAAGGGTTCAAGGGTTCAATCCCGCACGTGCGGGACAAAAGTTCAAAAGTTGATGGCTGAGTAGTTGCAGTACAGGACTTCTCATTAATGACAGATTTAACCGCAACGTATCGAAGTCCAGAGTATCAGAATTAGGTGGCTGAGTGTTTTGCGACATAATTGTGTTAAATGACGAACTTTTAATTCGCAAAATGTATCGAAGCCAGAGAGTTACAGGGTTACGACAAATTACCAGTTTACAACAGATTTGTTAAAAATATCTTCGACCAATGCCTCACTGATCTTGCTGATCAGATCAAGTTCTACAGATGCCAGATTAAGACTGCTGCTGTAATCTTCGTAGCGGCTAAAGGAGGTTTCGAAATTATCCCTGGGGCTGAATTTACTTACATACCTGACATTAACTGTTATTTTTAACCTGATCAGAGCTGCCTTTTGCTCACCGGTAATTGCCACCGGTTCGGTAGAATAGCCGGTAATTTCGCCTTCGAAGTGCAGGTCACCATTGCGGGGAACCAGGATAAGGCTGGTTTGAGATGAAAATTTCTCTCTCAGTGTCTCAGTAAATGACTGGCTCAGAGCCGGCTGAACAAGTTCAGCTTTGTTGGGGAACAAGACAATTGATACGGTTTTAGCTTCAGGTGGAACAGAGGCTCCGGTGAACGAATAACCCTTGCAGCCGCTAATAGCAACAGCCAAGAGCAACAAAAGTATCATAAAACCCAGCCTGTCTGATTTGAATCTGCTTGTCGTGAGCATGGTTTTAATTAAGTCCATATTCCTTAATCTTTCGGTAAAGGGTTCGTTCTGAAATGCCCAATTCAAGGGCGGCATTTTTTCGTTTACCACCATGTTTTTCAATAGCCCGTTTTATCAGGTCAATCTCCTTTTTTTGAATCGAGAGAGAGTCATCGAGTACTTCGGGGGTGTAAAAAGCTTCTATTTCCTGGTTATCTACCCTGGGATGAACCTCTACCCTTTGCAGACCCGACTGTATATCGGCGGTATCCTTGAATATCTGGGCAATGATAGGCTGGTGATCCCGTTGCAACTCATGGCTCACACCTCCCTGGTCAATAATGGCTACAACCAGCTTCTTCAGTTCGCCGATGTCGCGCTTCATATCGAACAGGACTTTATACAGAATTTCACGTTCTGAAAACTCACTACCACTTTGTTCTTTCTGAAATAAAACAGGGAGAGACCGGTTTTCAGAAGGAAGGTAACGCTGCAGGTTTGCCGGGGTGATCAACCGGCTTTCTTCGATTATAGAGATCTGTTCAGTAATATTTTTAAGTTGCCGCACATTACCCTGCCACCGGTAATTCATCAGCATCTGCCGGGCCGAATCGTCCAGTTCGAGTTGAGGCATCCGGTATTTTTCAGCAAAATCACTGGCAAATTTCCTGAACAAGAGCACAATATCCTCTTTCCGCTCGCGAAGGGGCGGAATAAAAATCGGTACGGTATTCAGCCGGTAATACAGATCCTGTCTGAACTTTCCCCTGTTGATGGCCTCAGGAATATCAACATTGGTTGCTGCCACAACCCGGACATCGGTTTTTATCATTTTTGATGAACCAACCCGCATAAATTCGCCTGTTTCGAGAACACGCAGCAGCCTCACCTGGGTTGATAAAGGTAATTCTGCCACTTCATCCAGGAAAATGGTACCGCCGTTTACCACTTCAAAGTATCCTTTACGGGATTCATGCGCACCGGTAAATGAACCTTTTTCATGCCCAAATAACTCAGAATCAATGGTTCCTTCCGGGATGGCGCCACAGTTAACCGCAATATAAGGGCCATGTTTTCTTGCACTCAGGTTGTGAATGATCTGGGGAAAAGCCTCTTTTCCCACGCCACTTTCACCATTAATGAGCACGGTAATGTCGGTAGGCGCTACCTGGCGGGCAATATCAATCGCCCGGTCAAGAAAAGGGGAGTGACCAATAATGCCAAACCGCTGTTTAATTGATTGAATATCCATTTAAAAAGCCTGTATTATTAAATTCTTCTGCAAAGTTAATAAATCAGGTTATGGGAATGCCAGTTTCATGATAAATAACTGACATTTTGTCAATCGATAACAAATCCTGGAATGTACCAAATAACATAAATATTCTTTGGCACTATATGCTTCCGGACATCCATAATCATAAATAGAAGGATAACCTGATTTTAAATCAGGAAGGGAATCATTCGTTCAGAAATATCATAAAGGTTATTTATGGAACAATCTTAGCAATGAAAATGGCAGAATTGTTATCCGCTATGGTCATATCACCGGTATCAACAGATCCATCGCCATTGACATCAGTACTAAGATAACCAGTCAAAAAGTTGTATGAATCGTTGTCAATCGGAGTCAAATCGGCTGTATCAACAAATCCATCCTGATTGACATCTCCTCCATAAATAACATATTTACCCGATATGAGTTTGAGATTATTGCCAAAAGCCTGACCGGCCGCTGAAGTGAAGTTATAGCTTACGGAACCGGAACCGAATGGAACAGGACTACCATTCCATGTTTCAACACTGTTACGATGTTTTACAACAATAAAATAGCTTGCCGTCATTGAGGCAGGAAGCGTCAGCGATGCAGAACCATTCATATTCAAAGCAACGGTGAATGGGCCGGCAGCTAAAGAATAAGGGAATGTTGCATTGTGCAATTCCATCACAACCTGATCAGCAATCAAACCAGGGAAATAGTAACCATTAGAACCATTAGCTTTATTCATCTCCGTTCCATTGAATAATCCTTCAAGTAAAACGCTGACATTTAAGGTAGATGGCAAATACCCGTGAGGGCCTGGGGCTGTAGGCACAACAGTATGGCAAACCTCACACCTGCGCAATGTTCCAGAATATTCCTGAAGGGCAATATTCTGAACATTGTCGTTTGGCTGAACCGTTGGCTGTATGGAATGCGGAGAGCCATGGCAGGCACTGCAGAATAATCCGCCATGTCCCCGTGACTCTTTAAAAAGTTTTCCGGGCTCCTCTGCATAATTTGAACCATGGCAATTTGCCGATCCGCATGATGGTTCCTGAAGCCAGGGCTGGCGACCGTTTTCAATAGACTGTGCCACCTGTGCCATACTTCCGTGACAATCCTGACAAACCATACCAGCCGTATGCATAACATCGCGAAAACATTGTGTATTGGCTCCCGGGTGGCACTTATAACAATCGTTCGTTTTATCTTTGTGTTTATCATGCATTACAAAGGAAAAGGATTTTACCCCCGGCATGCCAGGCATTCCCAGCGCATTATCAGCATGGCATGAAGCACAGAGAATCGGTGTATTGTTCGGATCGAAACCCCCTTCGTTATCGTGTTCATCAAGGATATCCTGTTCACTGCTGTGGCATCCGCTGCTGACACAACTCATTTCGTTTGAAACCGGTATAACAGGCTGAGAACTGAAAAGTAAACTATTGTTATTGTCTCTAAGTTCAACAAGTGCAAGCTGATAAGGAGATTCAGTTACAAGATTGTTATCCTGATAGGGTGTGATGGGAATACCATCGACATAAAAATGATCGTCTGAGGCTATCATATTGCCGGTTAGCCCGACACCTGTCAGTCCAATGTTTGGTGCAAGCGTAACACCAAACAATTGCTGTGCATAACTCCAGAAATTAGTCTTTCCGACTGAATAGGTATTTCCGGGAATTGAATACTGAACAGTAAAACCAGTTGTTACTATCTGCGGCAGTTCGGTCGCGGAACCTTTTCTGATTACCTGTGCCCTGAGGTTATTATAAGGCGGTAATACAGTAATTTTAGAGAAATCCTTGTTGGAACAATGCATACCCAGATCATTCCAGCTTATCACAATGAATTCTTCTGTTCCATCCCCTGCAAAAATAAAAGGGAAGAGCATGATTACAAAAACCAAAGGCCATCTCTTTTTCATAATCCTGATTTTAAATTTATTTATCTACATACAAAGATACATTTAAAAGTTCCAACTTCCAATAATTATTTCTCTTTCATTGCTGACTTTTTCTTACCAATATATTTGAAGATTAATCCGGTTAGACAAGAAACTGAGCTGCAACCCATTTCTCATTGATATCTATCCGGCTGAAACCATCACGGGTCTCATAAACCATCACTTCCTGATCTTTTGCCAGGGTGCCTAACTTTCCAAAGGCTGCACCCGGACCGGAACGGACATTCAATGAATTGGGTAAGACTATGGCTTTTCTCACTTTAATTACAAACTTCTCTGCAACCCATTCACCGTTGTTGCTGATGCGCAACCAACCATTGGCTGTTTCGTAAATATTTATGGTTGATCCTGCGCTGAGCGTGGCTGATAGCGGGAAACCCGTACCCGCACCTTTTCGGACATTAAGCGTTGGTGCGGAAACAATACCTGAACCAACATCAGATGCAGATGCAACAGCAACCGGTGCAGGCTGAGGTGTTGGCTGATTCGCTAAAACTTTTGCCAGTTCGGCCTGAATTAACGGGATAAAACCGGCATTGGCATCTTCCACCTTGTTTCCGCCAAAAAACGCGGTACCGGGGCATGATTTAGTTGCACCTTTCCCGTTCAACCGCTGTCCGCTGTTCAGATCATACCAGTGGTGATAAACAATGTGATCGGTATTCACCGGAAGGTTAAATTTCTTACAAAGCCATGCATTCATTTTCAGGATGGTGTCCCGGTGAGCAGGCGATATCTGGTCTTTGTCTTTATCAAAGTTACCGAAATGCTCAATGCATATTCCTTTTGAATTATGCCCTTTAATCCCGATGGGGACTTCATTCAACGACCTGCATACCGCAACCTTTCCATCCGGGAAGGTGGTAAAGGTTTGCGCAATATTGCTCCAGTTGTTGTGCACCACATGATAGTCCTTCATCGACTTAAGCCTGGCAAAATGATTATTACCGGTAAAATGCGTGTAGTCGGGCAGGTAAGTATGGTGGTTCTGAATAAGTGAAATTACCCGGTTTACCTGCTGTGCCGCCAGCCAGGTTTCGAACTCGGCAATGTCCATCAACTGAAATCCGAATTTAGTTTCCATAACTTTTAAATTTGGGGTTTAAGTGTTGAAATTCAATTTATAACATATAATAACAACACTAAGCAACTTTAGTTTAAAAGCGCACAACTTCTTTAATCAGGAAATAATGTGGTTAAGCAGAAAGAATGATTTTTCAGGAGATCACCTTTTGGTGCAGGTCGATAATATCGGGTTTAGCATTCCAGCGGATTCGAAGCACATAGCTTCAATTTTTTACTAAAGAGTAAAAGAGTTCAAAACTTCATGTTTGCAGGTCATCCAGCGTGATGTAAAATCTGTGATTTGCAAATTAGTTGTTTTACTTCCTGCTTTTAACATATTCAATAAAACCATTGTAATAATCGTCAACCGTATGCTGTTTTATTTTTGCCCACTTCTTTTCAGGTTGACTTAAATCTATCTTTTCAGTTTTGTCGCCAAAGCTAACTGAAAGTGCGTCCATTCCGTGCAGATTTATCCATCTATGGTCATAGTTTTCTTCATTAGCCTTTACGAAATCAACAACTCTAATTACTGTACTTTCAAGCTTGTGGATGTCTTGAAATGCATATTTATTTATGTCTGGCCCATACTCATCATTTAAAACCGACACCGCTTGTTTTGCGGAATTGTCCATACACAGGTTTGCGTCATAACGGGCTCTTAGTTGAGCTAAATAAAACCAATAGGCTGCTTCGTCCTTTTTTGCCTGGCAATATAGTTCCCTTGAAAGAGCATAAATAACAGGAGGATTATAATAGTTTGGGTTTATAAAAATATCATCAATGGTCCGCTGTTTTAGTGCTTCGTCTTTACCATTAAGTATTTCAATAGCCTCATTGTGTCGTGCAACATCAATTTCTTTAAAAATACCCTTCGGTTCTATTTCTATGGTCTGCGTATAACCGAAGCTAAAAATGAGTCCAAGAGCCAAAGTTAACAGGCGTGTGACTTTTTTCATTTTCTGATTAATTGTCTTTTAAAGTGCAGTGCATCAATATTGCGCCAAACTACCGCATCTATATATAAAATCTCCGGTTATGCGAATAATTAAACCAACTACCTGCGCACCTTTGCCCCGGTTTCCTTTTCAAACACCTCAGCCAGACGATCCATATACTTCTCGATCTCTTTGTCGGTCAGTGTTTTATTTTCATCCTGAAGGATAAAACTCAATGCGTATGATTTCTTGCCGGATTCAATTTTATCGCCTTCATAAACGTCGAAGAGGTTCACTTTTTTCAACAATTGTTTTCCGGATTTAAAAGCAATTGCTTCCAGATCAGCATATTTTACCGATTGGTCAAGCACCAGCGCCAGGTCGCGGCGGACCTCGGGGAATTTCGATACCTCACGATAAGTAACTGTATGGCTTTTGATCGCCTGAACCAGATTATCCCAATGAATCCCGGCATAAAATACCGGTTGCCCGATCGCGAATTGCTTCAGCAGCTTGTCGTTCAGGCGGCCGATG
>JBBQIQ010000119.1:0-12700 GCA_038325075.1 Bacteroidales bacterium
ATAATAATGATTGGAGAAGTAAAAGGGCAATTACAAACATATCTGAATGATATGACGCCCGGTACAACCTACCAATCAATAAAGACTAAAATGGTGCCTTATCTTGACAGTCTGAACGACACCTATATCGATTGGGAATACGTGCGCAACTGGTACGACAACCTGAACACACTGAATGCCGACTACGGGATTGTTGCGTCCTACATGACTGAAAAGAATTATAGTGCAGCAACTACCATGCTCGATATTATACCGGCTGTGCGTGTACTCGAAGGTGACGATCTGGAAGAGTTTACAGCCTGCAAAAACATGATTTTATGGCAGATTCAGCTTGAACAGCAAGGCGGTGATATTACCATATTAGACACCATCGCAATTAATATGCTACAGGAAACTGCTGAAGGCAGCACAGCGATGGCATCTTTAATGGCCAGGGCAATTCTTGAGTACGGGCAGGGGTATCATTTTGGCAAGTGCCTTCCTGATGCTGACCAGGCTTTGTATAAAAGCGGTATAATAAATACCAATGTATATGACAATGGTTTATTAATAACTGCCAATCCGAACCCGGCGAATGAATGGGTAGCTTTTAATTACAATTTACCGGTAACTGCAAATGGAGCTGAACTGCTTGTTTCAGATATGCAGGGAAGGTTAGTTGTTTCTTTCAGGGTATCAGGTAACCAGGGGCAACAGGTATGGGATACCCGCCAGGTTGAGAAGGGCGTGTATGTTTATACGCTCAAAGCCGGTACTGTGAGCAAACAGGGTAAATTGGTCATTCAATAAAGTGTATTCATCCGGTCCATCCCGTATTATATACGGGATGGACCTTTTACTTGTATAACAATGCGTACCTTCGTTTTACATATACTGTTTCTCCTTCTATCGATCGGTTGGGGCTATGCCCAGAACAATAAGATAGTGTGGCAGGAATGCCTGGGAGATGAACAGGGCGCTTATTATTATTCCGCTACGCGTATTCAGGATGGTTATTTTCTCACCTTAGGAATAAGTTCAGGGGAGGATGCCTCCAATTATCACGGTAGCGCGGATATCTGGGTATTGCGCACCGATTCGCTGCACAACGTGCTGTGGGAAAAATGCTATGGCGGTTCTGATACGGATGTCCCCATCAAAATTGTGCCCATCACCGATTCGACATTTTACATATTCGGCTTGACCAGATCGCTCGACGGGGATGTGCAATCGGGTAACAACGGGTTTAGCGATGTGTGGGTGATAAAAATTAACGGGCAGGGCGATATACTCTGGGAACAAACATATGGGTCGCCCTATTACGATATATTGAATGATCTGGTAGTCACCCCCGATGGCGGTTTTGTGTTTATCGACAGGGTTGACAACCCGGGCGGGGACATCACCCAGTTTTATGGCGCTTACGATGTATGGATGTGCAAGTGCGATGCCAACGGAAACATAGAATGGCAAAAAACCCTGGGCAGCGAGGGCCTCGATAATGGGGTATCGCTGATTATTAACCGGCGCGGCAACATTGTGATGGTGGGTGCGGTGCAGTACCACGGGGGTATGGTTACCTGCTTCCCGCAGGGGGCTATTGGCAATGTATGGTTGGTTGAGCTTGATATGCAGGGCAATATACTTTGGCAGGAATGTTATGGCGGAAGCGATTACGAAGCTGGTCTTAATATAATAGAAGTTGATTCAGGTTATATTTTTACCGGAGCTGCATTCTCAAACGATGGGGATGTCAACGGACACCACGGTCCGATTGGTCTGGATGGGAAAACAGATATCTGGGTGGTGAAAATAGATACCCTGGGTGCCATTGTCTGGCAACGATGCCTTGGTGGAAGTGATTGGGATTACTCCAGTGCGGTTTTTACAACCAATGCAGGAGAAATCCTGGTTTTTGGCGATACTTATTCAAACGATGGTGATGTTTCAGGCAATCATTCACACCCTGGTTATTTAGATGTATGGCTTGCAAGGCTTGATTCCAGCGGTACATTGATAGGTCAACAGTGTTTTGGTGGACTAATGGATGAATATTTGAACACACACTCTGTATCGAAAATTAACGATCACCGGTATATTATAGCCAGTGAGGCTAAGATTGCCAACAACAACGATGTGCAATGCACGTTCCATGGTGGTAATCCACCGGAAGATGCCTGGTTTTTCGAGATAAAGAACTGCGGTTATTACGCTCCGGCCATTCCTTCGCAACCCCAGGGGCCTGCCTGGGTTTATACCTCTGAAACTTCACAAAGTGACTACACCCTGCCGGCGGCAGCGAATTCAAACGGGTATATGTGGGAGCTTTCCCCCGCGACTGCCGGTACACTATTATCCGATAGCACAACGGCCGTTGTAACCTGGGACAGCTCCTTTAAAGGCACAGCCGCAATACGGGCCTTTAACTTCAATGATTGCGGCAGCAGCGCTTGGGGCGATACATTGTATGTGCATGTGGACACTACCCTGGCGATTAACGAACCGTCAGAAACTGTAGTAAGAATATACCCCAACCCCGCCGGCACTTATGTGGTTTTTGAATTAGTTAGAAAGGAAACTGTTGGCACCGTCACCATTACAGAGATCACCGGCCGCCCGGTAACCAATTTCCCGCTGTCCGGCGAAAAAACGGTATGGGAAACTAAAGGAATAAAGCCGGGGGTGTATTTGTACCGGTTGCAAACCCATGAATGGAGCAGCAGCGGGAAATTAATGATTAAGCCGTAAGCACAATGAGTAGGGACACGACATGTCGGGCCCTACGCATTGTGCATTTACTAATAGTCCAATAGAATCAGGTTACGTCCACTTTGCTGAATTATTTGTTCTACTTTAAAACCATTACCCATGAAAACATTTATAAAGAAAATACGAAATATTCTTTTATTGTCCTCAATACTGGTTTCAGGTTTTACCAGTGCTCAAAGCTATATGCCCCTGCCCGATTCTAATGCAGCATGGATTGTGCAATCAGGAAATAGTGAGGTGCAGGATCGTAGAAAAATCTATACCCCTGATGCTGATCGTGATACATTAATTAGTGGATATACCTATGTAAAATTAATGGTCATGGGTGCAATTTTACACGGACCCTGGACGCCACCTCCCCCTCCTTCTTCTCTTTATGGCCCTGATTATTATGCTGCCTACCGCAGCGATGATTCAGGCCGTTCATATATCAAATTTCCTGCCGGCAGCTGGGGCCTGGGGGATGAAGAAATTCTGTTGATGGACCTTACAGTTCAGATTGGGGATACAATAAAGCAACTCCCGACCTATTCTTCATACGACTATGATTATGTTTATTCCGACCTGCTGGTTGATTCAATAGATTATGTTGTAAATGGCCCTTACACCAGAAAAAGAATCATGCTAACAAATTTAAATCCCCCCTGGGGAATGGAATGTAATTTTTATTGGGTTGAAGGGCTTGGGAATATTTCCTCGGGTTTTCAGAATGCAGTTGGGTGTGGTTTAGAAAATGTTGTTTTAACATGTATGAATATTAATGATACCATTTTAGCGGGTATTGGAGAAGTTTTAGAAAGTCCTGTACCCGGCAGTTGTTATTATCCGTATATAACTGCTGTGAATCAGGAAGAAATAAAAATTCCGCTGTTTGTCTATCCTTCTCCTGCCAATGAATATGTGATTTTTGAGCAACATACGACCGAAAAAAATGGGACCATCACCATCGCCGATATCACCGGCCGTCCGGTTGCTGCTTTTCCGATGACTGGTGAAAAAACTGTGTGGGAAACCGAAGGGGTTAAGCCGGGGGTGTATCTGTACCGGCTGCAAACCCCAGAGGGGATTGCAAGCGGGCGATTGATTGTTGCCCCATAAGATAAACCTGGGTTCAGAGAACAAAATCTTTTAAACAGATGATTGCCAGCAATAAAAAAGGGCAGGGACATGATTGCTGAAAAAAAGATGGTCACGATTGATTCAAAAAGGCAGGGACACGATTGAATAAAAAGGGTAGGGCCACGATATGTCGTGGCCCTACAGCTATTAATATCCAGGCCCTCTAACGGATTTTACTTCATTATCACGCACACAATCAGCAACATGAGCTAATTTTATTTTGATTTAATTGCTACATTCCTACTTTCATGTCCTGTTCACGGTTCATTTGAGCAGCAGGCACAAAAAAGATGCCGCTTCACTTTTTTCATGGCTGCCAGGGTCGCTTTGTCCTTTATTCCCCTGTCCGACAATTGCTGCTTTACCATACGCCCGCGGGCGTCGGCATAACGATCCTGACCGGATAATGGTTCCATGATCCACAACGAAAAGACAAGAATAAGTGCTACCCTGATCCGGGATAACAGAAAAATTCTGCTTCGGGTAAGTTGGGCTTCCATGCCATAAAGATACTATTTTACAGTCCTTTAAGCAATAGTAAAATGGAAAATTCAGGTCAGAAGTTGTCCAAACTCAGGTTGTCAACTTACGAAACCCTGCCATTACTAGAGGCCGGCGTTCAATTCCTTTACCAGGTTTTTAACACCCTCTTCCGGGGTTATGGGTGTATAATTAAACCGTTTGTTGAACTTACTGCTGTTGAAAAAATAGTCACGGTCGTATTGATAGGTCATTTCCTTCAACTCTTTCATAACCGGTACAAACAGGCCAATTAATCCAAGCATCCAGTCGGGCAATATGCTGAATTTGGGCTCAACGTTCATTTCTTTGGCGAACAGGCCAATCCAGTCTTTGCCTGTAAGTCTGGCTGCGGAAGTCGGCAGGTGCCATACTTCTCCGTATGCATCCGGGGCATTCCCGAGTTTTGCGGTACCCCTGGCTGCATCCATGGTATTGGTGAAGCTGTGTATCTTGTCGGTTTTCGAAAACCAGTTGGCTTTTTTGCCTTTGGTAAAGTTTTTATAAACCACCTCTACAAGAAAATTATTGGCAGGTCCGATGAAATCCGCAGAACGGGCAATCAAAGCCTTCAGATGGCCTGCTTTGATTTCATCCTTAAGCATTTTCTCGATCTGTGCCCTGACTTCTCCCTTTTTACTGGTCGGCCTTACCGGGATATCTTCGGTCATGTTGCCCAGGAAGTCGCGGTCATACATATATATGTTGTCGAAAAATACCAGCTTTGCGCCGTTTTTTTTACAGCTATCAATTACATTCCGCATAATCACAGGCCATTGGGCCCTCCAGACATTAATTTTATATTCCAAACCGACCGTCAGATAAACCACATCAGAGCCTGCTACAGCTCTGTCAACCTGTTCAGCGTTGGTAAGGTCTGCGGCCATAAGCTGGTCGGTTTGATTAACCACTTTGGGATTGCGGCTGACCAGGCGAATTTCATTGGTGTATGTCTTCAATTCAGTGGCAAGTCCTTTGCCGATGATGCCGCTGGCACCGAGTATTGTTTGCATATTTATTTGTTTTTATACGGGGGTTTAACAATGTATCTTAATAATGGTTTGTCTGTTTCCATAAAAATAAATCCAGCATTCACTTAACTGAATTCATTGTTAGGCACTTTCATGAATAATCAGATATGATGGAATGGTATTTCAAATTTATACTAATTCGATGAAAGAATTGAAATGAATCTGAAAATTATTAGATTTGCATAAAACAGTAGCATGCTCAATCAAATTCCAGGCGAATCTGAATTTATTCTTCCAATCCTATCCAGGTTTAAGAAGAAGGCAACGGATATGTATGGCCACCGTTTAAAGAAGGTTATCCTCTATGGCTCATGGGCAAGGGGCAGGGCTACCCACAATTCAGACATTGATCTGATGATTGTACTCTCTGATATGGAATCTGCATTTACTGAAATTGACCGGTTAAATGATATAAAATTCAATATCGGACTCGAGTATGAGGTCTATATTTCTACCAATCCTGTAACGGAAGATTCCTTTTCAACTTCTGATCTTCCAATTTTTAAAAATGTTATCAGGGAGGGGATTGAAATATGAATGAAAATACGATGGTTTTTCTTCGGAAAGCGTATGAGTGCCTGACCGATGCTGATGTTCTGATGGAGAAATCCCGTTATACAGCTTCAGTTTCAAGAAGCCATTATGCTATGTTTCATGAGCCCAGGCAGCACTTTTAAAACGAAGGTATTGAGACTTACACCCATTCAGGGGTTAATGTTCAGTTTCAGAAAACGTTTATTAAACCCGGGATTTTCCCCGTTACTTTTGGGAAGGCGTTCTCAAAGATACTGGATCAACGGTTAAAGAGTGATTATGAGATTGATTTTAAAGCATTTCCGGATGATGCCAGACACACTTATCAGGAGGCATCAGCTTTCATTGATGCAATCCGGGACTTCCTGAATAACCCACAAGCATAAAAAAACCTCCCGGATTATTTATCCCGAAAGGCTTTCCCATTAAAAAATATTTACTTCAATGCCTTCAGCGCTTCTGCCGCAGCATTCAGTGTAGGTTCAATCGAAATTTCGCGGCCAACGGCTCCCTTCATCCACTGCTGTGGAATCAGGCGGCCCTGGGTGTACATGCGGTCAAACTCAGCGGCTAAAGGTTTTCCTTTTACCTGCTGCTCAACCTGGAATTCAATCAGGTGGCCCATGGGGTAGTTGGAAAGATAAAGCGGGTTATCGATCATGTGCGAATAAATGGCCAGAATCGGCTCATCCTTGCCACCCATTATGCCAGCGTAGTATAAATTCCAAACATCTTTGGCTGCTGAGATCACAGCTTCTTTTAGCTGAGCCGGGGTGGCATCCGGATTTTCATACATCCATTTCCACACCTTCATATCAACCAGCGATACACCCATAATCTCGTAGCAGGACCAGAAGTTATCGAGTGCCATCATGTAGTCCTTATTGGGATCAGCGTTCGGCATGCCCAGCAGTTCAAGATCGCGTTTCTGGAAGAGAAAGGCAACGGCTTCGGTAAAAGCAGTGTTGGGAACCCCCTGGAGCATATAATAATCCACATCGTTCATGGTTACAGTTTGTTCCACATTATGGCCAAATTCGTGAACAGCAATGTTATAACCCTTGTAATCCATCCCCTTTTCGCCGATCCGGGTGCGGAGGCGGGCTACATCGTTGCGCATTTCGGCGCCCCAGGCATGACCTGAGCCTCTTGCAGGATCAACGGTAATCAGGGAAGTTATATCTGCGGCTTTTCCCTTGTCCCATCCCAGCTTAATGAGGATATTGGTCATATCGGCTTCAAAGGCTTTGGGATTCGGGTACTTTTTGGAGGTCATTGCTGTGAGCTGATCTTCCGGAACACCGCCCCGCGATTTAAAACCGTTGTACCAGATATCGAACGGCTCAAGCGGACGGCCAAGCTGTTTGCTGATGTAAGCAGCAACTTCTTTTACCTGCGGTGAAGAAACAAATTCGGTAAACAGGCGCTCCACATCTTCCTGTGGAATTTCCATGCCGCCTTCGAAAGCCCGGCTGATAAAGGTCGGAAAGTTTGGACTGTAAGCGTCGATGGCTTTCATTACATGGAAGTTGCCCAACAGCACGCTGTACCGGGCATCGGGTTCAGGCGCAACCGGCGCTTCTTTGCCATCCTTATAAATTTTGTTTACCAGCGGATTCCAAGAATACTCGTCTTTGTTGATTACCTGCTGCGGAATGCTCTGATCGATGATGTGCTTCATTACCAAATAGATCATCCTTTGCTTTTCAATACCGCTTTCGCCGGTATAGTTTGATTTTAGTTCGTCGCGCAGGCCCCAGTGTGAAATCAGCTTCATATCGGCTGGGAACAGGAATTTGCCCTCAGCATTCTGAAGTTTGCCCATATAAATGTTATAATCAGAAATGTAAGCATCAGCTTCCGTGAGGGTTTGCGAGGCTTTCAGGATAATATCGGCCGGGATGCGCGATGTAAAACGGTCGCCCATACGGGCATAAGCCCAATCCCTCCGGCTCCAGCTTTCTCCCTTTTCGGTTTTCTCCTTTAGTGAATAAAAGGGAAAATTCAGAGCAGTTAGAAATGCGATTTTGTTGTTGAAAAAATCATCGTCCAGATGTGCTGAGGCATCATAACTGCCAAACATCATATCCACCGGCTCAATTTCAGGGCCGGTAATCTGAATGGGCTCTTTCAGCAAGACATCCATCTTATGGAAATAGCCCCTGAAAATTTCAAAATTACGCTCCAGCTTTTTGAAAAGTGTTTCTAAAGCCACCTCCTCAGCCACAAAATTTTCTTTGCAGAATTTTTCAAAATCAACTGAAGATCCATCGCTCTCGCGCCAGAGTGAAGCAGCCTGGTTTACACCTCGTTCGATACGGAATTTAGAAGCCTCTCCCAGGGAGTCCGTCAGGGCTTTTGTAACTTTTTCCACGGTTGGTTGTCCGATAAATGCTTTTACAGTTTCTGTTCCGGTTGCTGAAGGTTGCTTTTTACCGCAGCCACCAATGACAAACAAGGTTGCCATTGCCATGATAATGATTGGTTTACGCATAATAATGTGGGTTTTAGACAGATGCAAATGTAGGGGAAAATTGGAAGAATGGGATAATGGAGTGATGGAATTTTGAAAATTTGCAATGCTATAATTCTGTAATTCAATTTCTAATTTCTAATTTCTAATATCTAATATCCTTACTCAAAAAACTACCCTTTGCGTCCACGCTAAGGGAAACTCAAATTTCTAAAACTTCTGAAACCCGCCTGCGTTAATTAGCAAAACACTCAGCCACTTGAAAACCTGTAACGCCGCCTGACCGATATGAATCATCTTAAATTTCAGCATTGTATATGTCAGTCGGGCAGGCCTGTGGCTTCGATACATTATGCGAATCATAATTTCGTCATTATACACGATTATATCGCAAAACACTCAGCCACCGATAACCCTGTAACCCCGCCTGACCGACTTAAATCACGCTTCATTTCAGCATTGTCTAAGTCAGTCGGGCAGGCCTGAAATTCTGAATTTCTGAAATTCTGTAACTCTGAAGCCCTTGAACCCGACTGACCGACTAAAGCTATGAAATTTGGAAATTAAAACTTGTCAGTCGGGCAGGCGCGCGCAGCGCATTGAACTCTTGAACCTTGCGGAGCGAAGCGAAGTCCCCACCGCCGAAAAGGCGGGGCAAGCTGCCTCTTCTGCGGAAAACCTTTGAATCCTGAAACTTCCTTACCTTTGCATCCTCACAAATACCCAAAAATGTTCCGCGACGAAAAAGGCTTCAGGCCTACCCAACAGATATTTACCGAAGTTCCGCCAAAATACGATATACTCAACCGCATCCTGACCCTGAACCTCGATGAGGGCTGGCGCAGAAAAACCGCCTCGAAGGTGTTGGAAAACAAGCCGGCACGTGTTCTCGACCTCTGCTGCGGCACCGCCGACCTGATGATGCACATTGCGAAAAACGCACCAGAGAAAACTGAACTGTATGGCCTTGATTTCAGCCATACCATGCTCGACCGGGCAAAGGAGAAAGTTGCTGTTTTCGGGGATGGACGGGTAAAACTGATTCAGGGTGATGCAGGAAACATGCCGTTTAAAGACAATTTCTTCGATTCCATCGGCATTTCATTCGGATTCCGCAACCTCACTTTCGAAAACCCCGATGCGCAATTGCACATCAGCGAAGTTCTCAGGGTACTGAAACCCGGGGGCCGTTTTGTGATTGTTGAAACCAGTCAGCCTTCCAACAGTTTTATCCGTTGGGGCTATCATCAATATATGAAATATTTTACGGCACCCCTTGGTGGCCTGGTTTCCGGAAACCAACCGGCTTATAACTACCTGGCATATTCGGGTAATAATTACTGGTCAATTCCTGAATTGTCGGATGTGCTGAAAAATGCCGGTTTTGCAAAGACCACAGGATTGCCATTGCTGATGGGCGTTTCTGCGATTATGATAGCTGAGAAGTAGAATCCGGTTATTTGACTATTATGGTCACAACAATTGAGAAATAAAAAACTGCCGTTTTTCTATAGCATTTTCCTCAGACGTGCCAGTTTCAAAACCATTTCTACAATTTCTTCATGGGAAACCAGGCTGCTGTTAATGGACAGATCAAACAGATGCTCAATGGTTTCTATACCTTTCAGGTTGTCCCTGATCAACTTATATCGTTTATGGTCTGTCTCTGTCAAAGTTTTAAAGGTTTCTTCTCGTTTGAGACCATGTCTGGTCATCAGGGAATTTAACCTCCATTCAATCGGGGCAATCATATGTATATGAATAGCAGTGTTTAGCCCACGGGTTATTGCGGCCCCACCCCTACCAACAATAATGGCATACCCGCTTTGAGCTGTATTCAGAACAACAGAAGCAATGGTTTGCCTGATCTTACGATCGCTCTTATAAAATTTTGATGATAAAGCATGGATTATTTCATCCATCTGGTTCCTTTCGAGAGAGCTTGCAATTCTTGAAATAACATCAGAATCCATGTGTAGCTGCCTGGCAGTGTTCTGAATGATCTCCTTATTGATGATCTCCCAGTTTTTCGCGTTTTTATCAAGCTCTTTCTTCAGCATGGTTGCAAGCAGATTGGCCTGACAGCCAAATTCCCTGGATATGGTTATAAAAGGAAGACCAGCTAAAATCCTGGGATCACCGGCCTGTTTACGTTCGAAACTATCGGCCATTATATTACGCAACAGATTTTCCATATCGCACAGTTTTTAAACACGATAAATATAAGATATTTTACCTGAGAATCAAAATTTTAAAAGGGTTCATAAATAAAATCACGTATTTTGTTCCTCATGCAGTATTACAGTCTTTACGGAAAGGTTTGCCATGATCCTGACAGGAATCAGCTTAGGGATCAGTCTGCTGAAAAACAAAAAAAAATGCAGCCTTGTGGGGAGGCTGCATTTTAACACAACAAAACCAATTATAACACTTTACACACACACAAAACACATCTAACTGAAAACATCTGGTATGACGAACAACTCAGTTATATCTTTTTTGATGAAGCAAAGTTACACCCGTTTGATAGGCTGACTTGTTAACGAACCCTAACAAACGTTAAAAGTTGTTAATCAGAAACCTCAAAATGGAGCCATCCCCTTACCTTTGCAGATATGAACCGTCGGCTTATCCTCTTTATTGCCATTCTTGTAAGTGCTGCGTTGATTATACTCACCGGCATACAGGCCTATTGGATACGGAGTGCAGTTAAGTTACGCGAAGCTAATTTTCAGCGAAGTGTTGCCGATGCAACCGGCGATTTAATGGTGCGGCTTGAAAAGACTGAAGTTGCCCGCCAGGTTAAAAAGAACCGTGAATACAACAGCCTGATGCGAACCATCGATTCATTGGATTATCTTATCACCCTGGAGTCGAAAAAACTTGGTATTGAACCTGATACGACCGAAGCTTTCAATTACCAGCGTCAACAGGAATGGAGTGAAGTTTTCGAGGACAATCAGTGGAAACTGGTCAAAAAGTCAGATTCGGCAAAATGGAAATACCCTGGGTCAGGCAAAGAGATTCAGACAAATGAGAAACTAAGTGAAAGAGCCCTGCAACTCAACCGCAAAAAAGCATTCCTGCTGAACCAGATGTTTGACGAAATGTTCAACTCCCCTTTCGTACCAAATATTGAAAACCGCATCACCAAAGGGCAACTTGATACCTTACTTCATCAAACCCTCAGAAACAAAGGGATTAAGGCCACATTTGAATTCGGTGTCTTCAGCGAAGGCCGCAACATCATGGTGATTGAAAAAAATCAGGGGTTTCAGAAAGAACTGATGGAGCAAGGTCTCTTTTTCCAGCTTTTCCCGGGCAACAATTACGCTGCCCCTGACTACCTGCTCATTTGGTTCCCGGAACAAACACGTTACCTGCTGGTGCAGATGAGCGGAATGCTGATCATCTCGGGAACATTAATGCTGATCATCATCATAGCCTTTGCTGTCGTTATCATGTCGGTCATCAGGCAAAAGAAGCTTACCGAGATGAAAAACGATTTCATCAACAATATGACCCACGAATTTAAAACCCCGATTTCAACCGTATCGCTGGCCTGTGAGGTGCTAAACGATCCCGATGTAAGCAAAACCGATGAACTGATCCATTCGTATATCGACATCATCAGCCAGGAAAATAAAAGACTTGGCGTGATGGCTGAAAAGATACTTCAGACCGCCATCCTTGAAAAAGGGCAGTTAAACCTGAGAAAGGAAAACTTCGATTTGCATTCAGTTATTTCGGATGTTATCAGAAAGATCAGCATTCAGATTGAAATCAGGGATGGCAGCATCAGTACCGATTTCAGGGCTAAGAGCCCTGGAATCCTGGCCGACAAGGTGCACATTACCAATGTCATCAATAACCTGCTCGACAATGCCAACAAGTACACGCCCAAAAAACCGGTTATTGTTGTTTCTACGTCAGATCAGGATAATGGTGTGCTGTTGAGCATTTGCGACAACGGAATCGGAATCAGCAAAGCCAACCAAAAGAAGATCTTCGACAAGCTTTACCGTGTCCCGACCGGTGACGTGCATAATGTGAAAGGTTTTGGACTGGGATTGAGTTATGTTAAATTTATCGTTGATAAGCATGGTGGCCAGGTCAGTGTTGAGAGTGAGCCTGCCAGGGGTTCTACTTTCAGGGTGTGGCTGCCTTCGGGGCTCTAAAATGGGACGAGGGACGTTTAAGAGGGACGAGGGACGGGGAAATGGGACGAGGGACGGGGAAAGGGGACGAGGGACGGGAAAATGGGACGAGGGACGGG
>JBBQIQ010000120.1:0-12596 GCA_038325075.1 Bacteroidales bacterium
AATCAGAGGGCTGATTATTGAAGATTATATTTTATTTTACGAGATACTTGAAGACCGCATAATAATCCTGAAAGTTTGGGATTGCAGACAGAATCCTGACAAACTAAATATTCCGGGATAAACAGATGATAAAACAGGAGAGGCTTACAAATCCATTACCTGAACAATCAGTTCAACAATGTCGAAATTCTTCACTTCCTCTTTGTTTTTGTACTTCAGGCCATCGGTAAGCATGGTCATACAAAACGGACATGCCGTTGCTACGATTTTGGCATTGCTGCGCAACACTTCTTCAGTCCTTTCTATAAAGACCTCTTTCTTACCCGGCTCAGCCTCTTTAAACATTTGGGCACCACCAGCCCCGCAGCAATAGGAGAAACTCTTATTACGCTCCAGTTCAACGAAATCGGTCGTTAGCTTCTTGAGAATACTCCGGGGTTCGGCATAAATATCGTTTCCACGGCCCAGGTAGCAAGGATCGTGATAAGTGATGCGGGTGTTGCCCAGCATGGTGGCATCGAGTTTTATGCTGCCGTTTTCAATGTATTTATCCAGAAACTGCACATAATTGATCACCTCGTAATGTCCGCCCAGATCGGGATATTCGTTTTTGAAAATGTTGAAACAATGCGGGCAGATGGTGATGATTTTTTTTACTTCATAATTTTTTAGAATCTCAATGATCTGCAGCGCCTGCATCTGGTAAAGCATTTCATTGCCAGCCCTGCGCGCCGGATCGCCGGTGCAGGTTTCTTCTTTGCCCAACACAGCATAGCTGATATTCAGGTGTGTCAGGATTTTGGCAAAAGCACGGGTAACTTTCTTGTACCGGTCGTCGAAGGCACCGGCACACCCTACCCAAAACAAATATTCCGGCTTTTCACCCCGCGAAAACAAATCGGCCATGACTGGTACTTCTATTTTTTTTGATTCCATTGTTGGTTTCAGTTGAAGTTCTTAAGAAACTTTTATTTCCAGATTATCTGTCCAGAGCAGGCGATCTTCGGGGGAATATTGCCAGGGGGCACCGTTGTTTTCGATGTTGGCAAACATGGTTTTCAATCCGGCTGGTGCGCTGCTTTCTTCCATCACCAGATATCGTCGCATATCAACGATCAGGGTCGGATGGTCGATGTTGACCGGACATTCCTGGGCACAGGCATTGCAGGTAGTACAGGCCCAGAGTTCTGCTTCGGAAATGTAATCGCGCAACAGCGACTTGTTATCAGAAAACTCCCTTCCGTTTTTCACCAGGCCAGGGCCTTTTTCCTTCATCCTGGCGCGAAGGTCCATGAAAATCTTACGCGGAGAAAGCATTTTTCCGGTGGTATTGGCCGGACAAACGGCTGTACATCGGCCACATTCGGTGCAGGCCAGGGAATCAAAATAGTTTTTCCAGGAAACATCCTCCACATCCTTCACCCCAAAACGGCTGACCGGAGCATCCGCTGCCGGGGCTTCGAAGGTTGCGTTCGGGTCAAGCATCAGCTTTACTTCGCGGGTGATATCATCCATGTTAGGAAGTTTTCCCAAAGGTTCCAGCCGCGACAGGAAGGTATTGGGCACCGACATGAATACATGGAAATGCTTGGAATACGGCAGAATATTGGCAAAAAGAAAGATCAGCAATATGTGCGACCACCAGAAGAATTCATGCCAGATATGCATACTTTCCGGCGATAAACCGTTGAACAAAGGAGCCAGTATCGCCCCTATCGGATAAACGCCGTAAACAGTTTCACCGGCCGTAGTCTGAAGCGCCACATAAGCGGCATTCATTCCCATCAGCGAAAGCATCAGCAAGAGGATCATCGACAAAGCCAGGTTGGCGTCCTGGTGAGATATCTTCTTCATCTCAATGCCTTCAAAACGCTTTATGTGAAGGAAAAGCCGCCTGATCAGGAATATTACGATGGATATGGCCACCAGCAGGGCAAAAATATCGCCGGATGCCATAACAACATCGTGCAGCCCACCCAGTACTTTCAGAGATCGTTCAATTCCAAAAAGACCATCGATCACCATTTCGATGCTGCCGAAAATGATCACGCAGAAACCCCAGAATACCAACGCATGAAAAAAGCCCATGACAGGATGGCGGAATATCTTGGTTTGTCCGATGGCTACTTCGAGCATCACCATGGTGCGTTTACCAAAATTCCTGATGGGGAAACTGGCTTTGGTAAACCTGAAAAAACTGATGAGCCGCAGGACGGTGTAAGTAAATATCCCGAGCGTAATCAGAACTGCTAGAGCAAATGCTATCTGCTTGACCATAATCCAAAGTTTAAGAGTGAAAAATGTCCTTCATGGTTGCTTCTTCGAAGTTGCTTTTCAGGACATGAAACCGGGATAAAAGCTGTAATTATCTGGACTTCACTTCCCTGAGCTTATCAACCAGCTTTGGCAGCACTTTCGAAGCATCGCCAACAATGCCATACTGAGCAGCCTCGAAGATGGGCGCATCCTTATCGGTGTTGATGGCAACTATGTACTTTGATGAGCTGATGCCTGCCAGGTGCTGAATGGCACCTGAGATCCCAATAGCAAAGTATAAGTTCGGAGCGATGATTTTCCCGGTCTGACCGGTATGTTCTCCGTGGGGACGCCAGCCTTCATCTGAAACCGGACGGGAACAGGCTGTTGCAGCACCCAAAAGTTCAGCCATTTCAACCAACGGGCCCCAGTTATCGGCTGAGCGCATTCCCCTGCCGCCGGATACTACAATATCGGCATCGGCCAGTAAGATTGTGCCGGTTTGTTTTTGAACCTCACTAACCTTTGTCCTGATCAGATTCTGATCAGGCTGGATATCTGATTTCTCAATGACCAATGGTTTTGGCGATTCTATCAGCTCGAAGGAATTCTGAGCCAGGGTTAATATTTTAACAGGCGTTTTGATCTCAACATTGGCAAAAGCCTTACCTGAATAAACTTTTTTATAGACTACAAAAGGGGAAGTTGAAACCGGTAACTTGCTGACACCGGATGCAATACCTGCCTTTAGTTTTACTGAAAGCCTGGGAGCCAGTGCTTTTCCGGTGTTGTTATTTGAAAGCACAACAACACTTGCATTGATGCTTTTGGCGATTTCTGCAATTATACTGGTATAGGCCTGATCGTCAAGCGATTTTAATGAACTGTTTTCTATGCTGATGATCTTTGAAGCACCATAGGACGCTAATTTACCGGGTTCACCGGCATCAACATGACCAATAGAGACTGCCACGGCCTGAACGCCCAGCATGTCGGCGATCTTTGACGCATAAGAAACCAACTCGAACGAAAGTTTCTTGAATTTGCCATCAAAATTTTCGGTATAAACTAATACTGCCATAGTATGATTTGTTTTTTTGAGTAAGTATTGAAGTTGTTAAAATACACGGGCCTCGTTCTGAAGCAGTTCAATCAAATGACCGGCATTCCCGGCATCCACATATTTGCAGGCTGCACGCGGTTTAGGCATTTCATAATTGATAACTTCTGTAAAGTTTTCAATCGGTTTTGGTTCAAAAACTCTAATGGGTTTTGTCCTGGCGGCCATAATTCCACGCATGGCGGCAATCCGGGGCTCTTTGGCAATTCCTTTTTGAACTACAGCGACGAAAGGAACCGGAAGTGTAAGGTTTTCCTTACCACCATCAATTTCGCGGGAGATAAGAGAATGTCCGCCTTCAAAAATTAATGAAGAAACACAGGTAACAGATGGATAATCCAACATTTCGGCTAACATACCTCCAACAGTTGAACCATTGTGGTCGCTTGATTCTATGCCACAAAGGATAATTTCATAGTTTTCACTTTTGAGCACTTCAGCCAACTGAGCAGCCACGGTATAGGCATCACCGGCTTCGACATTAACCCTGATGGCATCATCGGCACCAATAGCCAAAGCCTTGCGGATGGTTGGTTCAGAAGTTACCAGACCGACATGGGCTACTGTTACGGTTTGAATGCCATTAGAAGCATCGTCCTTTAGCTCGAGAGCCCGGGTAAGCGCAAGCTCGTCCCAGGGATTTATCACCCACTGAATGCCAGTCACATCCAGCTTTTTGAGTTCATCTACAAACTTCACTTTTGTTGTAGTATCCGGCACATTGCTGATACAGACTAAAATTTTCATAGGTTTATCTTTGTTTTCAGATGGAAGAATCAATAATTTTCACAAAACAAGGAATCAACTCCGGAAATACTCGTTTACCTTATTCATTCTATATGTTTGTGTCATAAGGGAAGTAAAGCCAAACGATCCATGTTCTGATATTGCAATTGCAAATATACCATAATTTGAGAACGCACATGAATTGCCGTACAGAAAGGCTGAATATCAAACTATGCTGCATGATATCGCGCTGATTATCTGAATTATGGGCACTAATATTCAAGGTAATAATTTCATTGAAGTCATCAAATAATCAGGATGTAACCCCGGATAAAACAGTCAGTATTTCAAGACTTTATATGTAGTTGAAATTCATTACTGATTTATGATCAAATCGTCCTATCTTTGTAATTATTGATGGAATCCCATGACCAAAAAGAGCAAAAAAGATAAGAATTTCATTAAGATGCCACAGTATCCCGGTGGTAACGAAGCGCTGCGAAAATTCATCGACAGTCAGTTACGGTATCCCGATCTCGCACTGGAGCGGATGATTGAAGGGCAGGTGCATGTTACCTATACTGTGACCAACGAAGGCCGGGTTGAAGATATAGTTGTTGTTAGCGGAATTGGTCACGGCTGCGATGAAGAAGCTACCCGGTTAATTTCACTTCTGAAATATTCACCGGCTGCTAACCATGGCATGAAAGTGCGCAGCAGCATGCGCACCAGGATCAATTTCAGGCTTCCCCAGGCTCCGGCCCCGGTGCTAAACTATTCGGTAGTTCCCGAAAAGGAAAACCAAAAACCGGCCGGAAAGCCGGCCGGTGAGAATGTTTATGGTTATACAATTTCTTTTGGTGATCAATCCTGAATTTTATTTTTCAGGGTTGAAATGGTTCATCGGATTCTCATGACATTCCTTGCATTCAAGGCTTTTGTTGTATTGTGTCATGGCCCGTTGGCTCATACCCATGCTGCTGAAGCCGCCGTCATGGAACAGGTTTTGCATGGTCACTTTTTTGGTCAGATCTGAAAACAGTGTAATGCAGTAATCGGCACATTCATCTGCTGTTGCATTCCCAAGCGGTGACATGCGCTCAGTAAAATCCATCAATCCTGAAAATCCTTTTACCCCCTGCCCTGCTGTAGTTGGTGTTGGTGATTGTGAAATGGTGTTGATCCGTACATGTTTTTCACGCCCGTAAATGTATCCGAAACTTCTGGCAATCGACTCAAGCACGGCTTTGGCATCGGCCATATCGTTGTATTCAAAAAGGGTGCGTTGCGCTGCAATATAGGAAACAGCCACAATGGAGCCCCATTCGTTGATGGCATCCATTTTTTTCGCGGTCTGAATCATCTTGTGAAACGATACGGCTGAAATATCAAGTGTTTTGGAGAAGAAGTCATAATTTATATCATCGTAAGGAAGCTTTTTCCTCACATTGGGTGACATGCCGATGGAATGAAGCACGAAGTCGATTTTGCCGCCGAAAATCTCAAGTGATTTAGAGAAGAGGTTTTCCAGATCAGGCACGCTGGTTGCATCGGCCGGAATCATCTGCGAACCTGTTTTAGCTGCCAGTTCATCCATTTCGCCCATTCTGATTGCCAGCGGGGTATTGGTAAGAACTAGTATAGCACCTTCGTCGTGTGCCCTTTCAGCAATTTTCCATGCGATAGAGTTGCTGTTGAGCGCGCCGAAAATTATTCCTTTTTTTCCTTTTAACAGGTTGTACGCCATAAGTTCAGTTTTAAGTGTTTAAGCTTTAGTGGGTTTTATGCTAAATACATCAAACAATCCAGGTTAACTATTGTTTTGAAGCATTTCAACAGCAGCCTGACGTGCAGCCCTGGAATCGGGATCGCCGCTGATCATTAATGCCAGTTCGGCAATCCGTTGCTCATCGTTAAGTTGCTCAATGTCAGAGTATGTGCGAATGTCGTCGGTAAACTTGAATACTTTGAAGTGTTGGTTGCTTTTCCCGGCGATCTGCGGTAAATGCGTGATCGCGATTACCTGCATTTTCGTGGCAATCTTTTTCAATATATTGCCCACCCTTGTCGCCGTTTCACCTGAAATCCCGGTATCGATCTCATCGAAAATAATCGTTGGCAGAAGGCTGGCAGTGGAGATCAGCGATTTCACTGCGAGCATCAGCCTCGATAATTCACCACCAGAAGCAATCTTCGACAATTCAGCCACAGGTATGCCTTTGTTGGCGCTGAAGAGAAAAACAACCCGGTCCATGCCATCACGGCCGGGTTCATTTAACGGCGAAATGCTGACTTTAAAGACGGCATCTTTCATTCCGAGTTGGGTAACTGTATCAATCAGTGATTGCTCAATATTTTCGCTAACAGCATGGCGACGCTTGCTCAGTTGCTCAGCAAGCCCGGTCAGGCCGGCCTGCTTTTCGCTGATTTGATTCTCCAGTGCAACAATTTGCTGATCTAAGGAATCAATCCCGGCAATCTTCTCTTCGATGCCATCGCGAACGAGGATCAGTTCATCCACCGTGTTTACCCGGTGCTTCTGCTCAAGATGATAAAGCAAGCCAAGCCTTTCATTGATCTCACTGATGCGCTCCGGGTTAAAGCTTACTTCTTCCGCCCTGCGTTCAACAATTGCCGCAATATCGCGCAATTCAATCAGGCAGGCTGAAATCCGTTCTTCCAGTTCAACCGATTCTTGCTGGTATTTCGAAGCAGCCAGCAGGTTGGCAGAAACTTCGTTCAAACTGTGAATTACATTGTCTTCACCCTGGTCGAGAAGTTCTGAGACTTTAAAAAGACGGGTTTTAATCTCCTCTGCATGTGTCAGAATCCTGGATTCATTTTCCAGTTCTTCCTGTTCACCGGATTTCAATGAAACTTTATCAAGTTCATCGAATAAAAAATTGAGATAATCAAGTTCAGCCCTTGCTTGCTGATTGGTTTCAGTAAGCCCGGCCAACGATTTTCTTAATCCGGTAAGTTCCCTGTATAGTTGCCTGTACTGAGAGAGTAACGAAGTATTTCCGGCAACAGAATCAACAACAGAAAGCTGAAATGAAGATTCCTGCAACAACAGTGTCTGGTGCTGCGAGTGCACATCAATCAGTCGGCTGGTAAGGTCTTTCAGTTGGTTGAGGTTTACCGGAGTATCGTTGATAAAGGCCCTTGATTTACCCTGCGGGGTGATTTCGCGCCTGATGACACAGGTTGAATCGTAATCCAGGTCGTTTTCAGCAAAGAATGGCTCAAGGTCACATTCCGAGACGTCGAATGTACCTTCAATGCAGCATTTCGTAGTTTTATCGGGAAGGCTGAGGTTATCAGCACGCTGGCCAAGCATAAGGGATATGGCACCCAGAATAATCGATTTACCCGCGCCTGTTTCGCCGGTAATCACTGAAAACTTTTGCCCGAAACCAATCCCGAGTTTTGTAATCAATGCATAATTTACGATTGAAAGGTGCAGAAGCATAGAGTGAACTCAGGGATTAAGAAAAGCAAAAGTACGAAATCAAATGCTATTTGCCTCCCGGAGTAGTTCCTCCGCCTCCTGTACCTGTTCCTGTTCCTCCTGCTGACGTTTCAAGAATCTTCTGGTATCTTGATGAATTCGAAGGGTCAATCTCTTTCAGGGTATTTACTGCCTTGGTTTTATCCATAGGTGAAGCCTGAGAATAGATGTTTATAATTTCATCGCGTTTGGCCTCCAGAAACAATTGCAGAATGAACAATCCCGGCCGTTCCCGATTCGCTTTCTTAAGCAATTCAAGGCTTTCGTTAACCGATGCCCTACCGGTTTCCACATCATCCGACATCTGATCCAGGCCCAACCTGTGATACCGGTACATAGCTTCCCGGATTGAGGAATAAGTGGGATTGGTGTAATTTTCGACCAGCCAGTAACGGTTCTTCTGACTTTCAAAAGCTTTCCAGCCTTTCTCCCGTGCATTCTGACCCATGTTAACAATATTCTGAGCCCTTTCAAAAAAGGGAGTTCCACCGTTTTTTGCAAAAGAATCGCCGTCAATCCCGAGAAAAACGTACAGATAATAGGCAACAACTGAAGTCAGGTTAGAGGTAAATGCGTTGTCGGTATAATCGAGTGGCTGAAATTCAACATATTTAAACTCAATATCCTTATCTATATAATTAAGTAAAGCAGTATTGTAGGAGGATTTAAAAACCGGGCGCCGGAGGGCAATATTCATTTTCCCTTTAAAATCTTCACCCGAGCGGCTGTCAATGGTAATCAGCATGGTACCTTCAATTCGTTCTTCAGGCTTATACTGAAAATTGGTCCATTTGCGGTTGTTAACAAAATCGTACAACTCCTGCTGTAAAGTTTCAAATATCTTCTTTTCGGTTCCTTCAACTTTTGGTGAAGTAACCTGCACGGTAACATTAAACTCCTGTGCATAACTTGCTATCAAAGAGACAGAAGCCAGTATTATCAGAAACAGTCGCTTCATTTATATTGATTTAAGTAATTTTTATTTGTTCAGCGAAACGATCATATTCACAATCTCAGCAGCAATTTCATCCTTGCCGAGAAGAGGTGTATCTTTTATCAGGCCATTTGGTGCGATCATCTTCACCTTATTGGTTTCAGTTCCGAAGCCGGCACCGGTATCGTTGAGTGAGTTTAAAACGATGAGATCAAGGTTTTTATTATGTAGCTTTTTCATTGCATTGGCAGTTTCGTTCTCAGTTTCCAATGCAAATCCTGCAAGAAACTGACCTTTCTTTTTCATTTTACCAAGTCCGGCAAGGATATCGGTGGTAGGTTTCAGTTCCAAAGCCAGTTTTGTCCCTTGTTTTTTAATCTTTTGATTCGCCGGAGATTCAATAGTATAATCAGCCACAGCTGCGGCCATAATTGTAATGCTGCACCCGGGGAATTCCAGAAAACACGCTTCAGCCATTTGACCGGCTGTTCGAATATGAATTGTTTTAATGGCCGGATGATGCGCTTTCATGGCAACCGGACCGGAAACAAGAACCACTTCGGCACCACGACCTGCCAGTTCTTCAGCCAGAGCATAACCCATTTTCCCGGATGAATGATTTCCGATATACCGCACAGGATCAATGGGTTCAAAAGTCGGGCCGGCAGTTATAAGGACTTTTTGTCCCTTCAGGTCATTTTTTTTTTCGAAGAAGTTTCGGATAACTTCTACGATGGCTTCCGGCTCTTCCATCCTGCCTGCACCACAAAGGCCACTGGCGAGCTCCCCTTCATTCGGGGCAATCAGAAAATTACCGTATGACAGCAAGGTGTTGGTATTTTTTTGGGTAGTCGGATGATGATACATGTCCAGATCCATTGCCGGTGCGAAGAAAACGGGGCATTTAGCGGCAAGGTAAGTAGTCGTTAACAGGTTATCGGCAATTCCGGCAGCCATTTTAGCAAGGGTATTGGCCGAAACAGGCGCTACCACAAAAACATCAGCCCATCTTCCCCATTCAACATGGCTGTTCCAACTGCCATCTGTTTTATTGTAAGGTTCGATAAGGATGGGTTGCTGCGAAAGGGTTGACAAAGTAAGCGGCGTAACAAAATCGGTGGCGCATCCGGTCATAATAATCTTGACCTCAGCACCTTCCTTTTTTAAAAGCCTGACCAGAAAAGGAATCTTATAAGCAGCTATGCTGCCGGTGACTCCTATCAGAATCTTTTTCCCTTTCAGCATAAGCTATTTATGTTCATCAATCTTCCTTAACATCCTTTAACGGGTTACGGAAATAAACCTGACCGTTCAGAAATTCCTGTACGGCGATGAGTGTTGGTTTTGGAAGATGTTCGTAATATTTGGCAATTTCTATCTGCTCCCTGTTTTCGAATACTTCCTCGAGATTGTCACTTGGAACTGCAAACTCAGAGATTTTCGAGTTCAATTCTTCTTTAATCTCCAGTGCTATCTGGTTTGCACGTTTCGACATTACAGCAACGGACTCGTAGATGTTATCGGTGGGCTCCATTAACTGGTTAATGTTGCGGGTAACGGCGACGGTGTCGGTTTTTACTTTTTTGAAATCCATATCGGTTATTGTAATATTGTCAGGTTTTGTAATTGTTTTTGTACGTTTTTCTGAATTTGCCTTGCCTCTTTGTTTAAAGAAGACTCCGGAAAATTGGCCAGAAAATTATCAACAGCTTCGGAACACAACTGGTATCTTTCGCCCTTTTTTGAATCGATGCTGCTATCAGCATAAAAAGAATAGGACTTTGCTATGTAGAACATTGCCTTTTCCCGATGCCTGGTATCCGGAAAATCCTTAATGAGATTTTGAAAATTGATAATTGCAGCCTTATAGTCTTTCATTTTGAAATACAGATCGGCAATATTCAGGGCCTTTGATTCCAGCTTAAGCCTGAGTTCATCAATCAGTCCATTCGCTTTCGCTACACGTTCACTCTTTGGATATCGGTTTATGAATAGCTGCAGGTCTTTAATTGCATCCAGGGTTACAGCCTGGTCAAGACTTGAAGGCGGAGATTCAAGATAATTGCAATAGGCGCTCATGTAAGCAGCTTCTTCAGCATTCTTGCTGGTAGGAAAGTTTGTTGAAAACTGACTGAAATAATAGCTGGCCAGGATATAGTCTTTTTGCTCGTAATGTGCATTGGCATAATAGTAAGCCATTCGCTCAGCCTTTTCGGTTCCCCTGAAAAAAGGCAGTAACTGGTCAAAAAGTTGAATGGCGCGGTAATAATCCTTTTCTTCGTAATAGGTTATCGCCATTTCATACTTGTTCTCATTATCGGTGCTTTTAAGCAGTTTCTGATATTTGCTGCACGATGTGAGCACAGCTAACAATAGTATCAGTAATGAAAAAATGCCTTTTCTGATCATGCCGCGAAATTAAGCATATTTAGCATACGATGAACGGCTTAAGCCTACAAATATTATCGTTACAACGATTCTTAACAATAATTAAGAATACCGCCGGATTTTCATCCCTTTAAGGCTGCCTGATATACGTTCAGACAACGTTTCCGGGCAAACGAATGCTCCACAATGGCTTCAGGATAAGCAGGGGTACCATATTCAGGCAACCATTTCAGCACATAAACCGATTGGGGATCAAATTTTTTGGCCTGTTCAGTTGGATTGAATATTCTGAAATAAGGTGCAGCGTCGCACCCGCTGCCTGCAGCCCATTGCCAGTTACCATTGTTTGAAGAAAGCTCAAAATCCAGCAATTTTTCAGCAAACCAGGCTTCACCCCATCGCCAGTCAATCAGCAGATGCTTCGTTAAAAAGCTGGCAACAACCATTCTAACCCGGTTATGCATAAATCCGGTCTGACTGAGTTCACGCATACCGGCATCTACCAGCGGATAGCCGGTTGTACCTTCACACCACCGGCTGAACATTTCCTCATCATTAAGCCATTGAATACGGTCGTATTCCTTACGGAATGAGCTTTTCACAACATGTGGGAAATGGGCCAATATCTGCATGAAAAACTCACGCCAGATCAATTCGTTCAGCCATGTCGCGCTCAGTTCCTTCCCTGCTCTGATGCAATCCCTGACACTGATGGTGCCAAACCGCAGGTGCAGACCCAGGCGGGATGTACTGTCAAGTCCGGGAAAATTTCTGGTTTCGGCATAGCTGTTGATAAGTTGATCGGAAATAGCCGGTTCAGGAAATGACAGATGAGTGTTGTCAAAACCCATTTGTTTCAATGAAGGCATTGAATTGTTCGCTTGGTTTAGAAGATTGTGGAGCAATGATTGCGAGTCATAAAATCCGGTTCCGTCTTCATTCATCTTTTCCAGCCACTTTCTGCTAAAGGGTGTAAATACAACATAAGGTTTGCCGTCAGATTTCAGAATTTCACCTGCCTCAAATAATACCTGATCCTTATAGGTTTTAAATGCTATTCCCCATTTTTCAAGCATTTTAGAGATTTCAGCATCTCTATAGATAGAATAAGGCTCATAATCATGGTTCGTAAAAACAGCTTCGATATTCATCTTCGTTGCAAGCGATGAAAATACATCAACCGGTTTTCCGGAATAAACCGCGAGGGAGCTGTTGACAATAAGAAGCTGATCATTAAGTTGCTCTATTCTTTGATAAATAAAATTGACACGCTTATCGTCAGAAGGCAGTTTGCTGAGTATTTCAGTATCAAAAATAAACACAGGTAGTACTTTTCTTCCCGATTTCAGCGCTTCGAAAAAGCCTCTGTTGTCATTTATCCTGAGGTCACGCCGGAACCAGAAAACATTGATGGGATCATTCATTGTTTAAAGTTGCAATTGGTTCGTTAAACAATGGCCTACGATGAATGTTCATTTAAATTTTTTGAATTAGGGGGACGGGGCCTTCTTATTGAAGTCATTAATTCTAAGTATATGACAAGGGTAAAAGGAGACTGGGGGACTGAGACACTGCGAGACTGGTAGACTGAGAGACCGGGGGATTGACAGAACGGGGGACTGGGAGAATGGGGGACTGAGAGACTGAGAGAATGGGAGACT
>JBBQIQ010000121.1:0-12518 GCA_038325075.1 Bacteroidales bacterium
ATCCCCACTTCCGCTTTTGAGAAATGCTTACCAAACAACTCCCAGGCTTTGTCGAGCATCATGGTCGTGTCAATATTTACGTCGATGGCCAGCAGGTCGTTTGAATATTCACGGGCATAACTCATGGTACGCACATCGTAATCGGTAAGGTCGAAACCATTTTCGAGTTTGGTTTTGGCATTGGCTGCATCAGCGTATAAGCGAACCGCGGCATTCATTACCTGCGGGTGGTCCTTTCGGGTCTGTTTGCCGATGACCAATTGCTTCAATCTTGAAAGCGACCGGAACGGGTCAACAATAACCTTCCCGATGTCAGAATCGCGGCGAAGGAACAACTGCCCTTCGGTGATATAACCTGTATTGTCGGGAATGGCGTGGGTAATATCACCACCCGACAAGGTGGTTACCGCGATAATGGTAATCGAACCCCCTTCGGGGAACTGAACCGCTTTTTCATAAATCTTGGCCAGATCGCTGTATAGCGAACCGGGCATGCTGTCTTTCGATGGAATCTGATCCATACGGTTCGACACGATGCTGAGTGCATCGGCATACAGAGTCATATCCGTGAGCAGGACCAGCACCGTCTCTTTTTTATCATAGGCAAAATATTCGGCGGCAGTCAGCGCCATATCGGGCACCAGCAAGCGCTCAACCGGCGGATTCTCGGTGGTGTTTACAAAGCTGATGATGCGGTCTAGGGCGCCTGCATTATCAAATACGTTTTTGTAATAGAGGTAATCGTCGTTGGTAAGCCCCATCCCGCCAAGGATAATTTTATCGGCTTTGGCCCTGAGGGCAACCATGGCCATCACCTGGTTGTAAGGCTGGTCGGGATCGGCGAAGAAAGGAATCTTCTGGCCCGTTACCAGTGTGTTGTTGAGGTCGATACCGGCTATTCCGGTTGCAATCAGTTCTGAAGGCTGCTTGCGCCGAACCGGATTTACCGAAGGACCGCCAATTTCTCGCTCCTCTCCTTCCACTTCCGGACCACCATCGATCGGATGTCCATAGGCATTGAAAAACCTGCCGGCCAACTCCTCGCCAACTTTTAGTGAAGGCGGATGACCCATAAATATAACTTCAGCATTTGTTGGAATGCCCTCAGTACCAGAGAAGATCTGAAGCGTGACGTTGTCGCCATTCATTTTTACTACCTGGGCCAGGCGGCCATTCACTGTTGCCAGTTCTTCGTATCCTATGCCGCTGGCCTGCAACGAGCAGGTTGCCTTGGTAATCTGGGTTATTTTGGTGTATATCTTCTGAAATGATTTGGTTTCCATCAGGCAGCTTTCCTTTCATTAATAATTTCATCCAGTTCAGCTTCGTACTTTTTGAAGTCGTCGGACTGATAGAGAGAGTAGTTCATTTGCTTGAATACGTTGATCACACGCTTGAAGTAAGGGTTCACCTCTTCGAAGGTATCAAAGTCAAACCCGGTCCGGCACACATCGAGCACTTTCCCAAGCATTTCCTTTTGCCTTTCGATGGGTGTTGAAGCATCAATCTTGTCAAAAGCATCCTGCTGCAGGATTACAAAGTCAATGACTTCTGACTTCCAGTAACGGACGTGATAATCAATGGGAACCCCATCGTCGCCGAGGATGTTGATCTGCTCGTATGCTTCCTTTCCGCGAAGGAGAAGGTTTTTGGTTTCCAAAACGCTGTTGAGCCAATCGGGAGAAATATTTTTTGCAAGATATTCCTGTAATTCAGGATATTCCAGGTATTTTGAATAGCTGTCGATGGGGTCAACCGCCGGGTAGCGTTTACTGTCGGCCCGTTGTTGAGAGAGGGCGAAGAAACAGCGGGCAGCCTTCTTGGTTGACTCGGTTACCGGCTCTTTCAGGTTTCCACCGGCCGGTGATACCGTTCCAATAAAGGTGATGGAACCGGTACTTCCGTTGTTCAGAAATACATAACCGGCCCGCGCATAAAAACTTGAGATGATGGCAGGAAGGTCCATGGGGAAAGCATCCGGTCCGGGAAGTTCTTCCATTCGGTTCGACATTTCGCGCAAAGCCTGTGCCCAGCGCGAAGTGGAGTCGGCAAGCAACAGTACTTTCAGTCCCATGGAGCGGTAATATTCGCCCAGCGTCATAGCGGTGTAAACCGAAGCTTCACGGGCGGCAACCGGCATGTTGGAGGTGTTGGCGATGATGGTGGTGCGCTCCATCAGCTTGCGGCCGGTGCGGGGATCGTCCAGCTCCGGGAACTCGGTAAAGATCTCAACGACTTCATTGGCACGCTCACCGCAGGCAGCCACAATGATAAGGTCGGCTTCGGCCTGTTTTGAGAGGGCATGCTGCAATACCGTTTTGCCTGAACCAAAAGGGCCCGGGACAAAGCCGGTGCCACCTTCCACAATGGGGTTCATAGTATCGATGATGCGAACACCGGTCTCCATCAGCTTATATGGCCTTGGTTTATCGGTGTAAGCTTTTATCGGGACTTTTACCGGCCATTTCTGGATCATGGTTACATTCCTCTCACGGCCGCTGCTGTCGGTGATCACCGCCATGGTTTCCGAAGCTTTATAGGTACCGGCGGGCTGAACACTTTTAATAGTAAACTTTCCTTCAAACTTAAAAGGCACCATAATCTTATGGCCGATCCAGTTTTCTTTCACTTCGCCGAGCCAGTCACCAGCCTTTACCATATCACCTGCTTTAGCCAGCGGGGTAAATTCCCATTCCTGGTCTTTGTTGATCGGGTCATTGTATTCGCCGCGGGTTAGAAAGGTTCCCACCATTTTATCGAGATCATTCTGCAGCCCGTCGAAATTGCGCGACAGAATGCCGGGCCCCAGCGTAACCTCGAGCATGTGGCCCATAAACTCAACGGATTCGCCCACTTTCAGGCCACGCGTGCTTTCAAAAACCTGGGTGTAGGCCTTTTTCCCGATGACTTTGATGACTTCTGCCATCAGCCTGACGCCAGCGAGGTTGATAAAGCATATTTCATTCTGCGATACTGTGCCGTCAAACTCTACAATTACGAGATTGGCTATGATACCTGCTACCTTTCCGGTGGTTAATTTATTTTCTTCCATCTTTTATTGAGAACTCATTAGGAAATTCATAACTATGCTTCAATTCGCCAAGCAGGCGCCTGAACATCTCTTCGCCGGTTGACTGATCAAGCCTGAGCCAGCGCTCGATAATTCCAAGTTTAATGTAATAGGCCATCAGCACTTCAACCGTAAAATAGTTGAAGGTATTCAATTCGTCCAGGTAGTTCCAACGCAAGAGGTCGATGGCTTTTTCGCGCAACAGAATGTCTTCTGTATCAACAATCTGCAGCACTTTTTCTATCCAGGGCCATTCGGCCGAAATACCAAGGTCGCGGGCATTGCTTTTACGGATAATCTCAGCTATGGTATTGTTACCGATAACCTGGCGCTCATAAGGTAGCCCGTTTTTGCGGGCAGCCAGCACCAGCAGTACATTCTTCAGGTTCAACTCAAAAGTGAACCATTCGCGGAGAAAATCGTTTTTTGTAGCCAGCAACTCTTCAAACCAGAGGGTAGCCAGCTCATTTTCATAGGAAAGATTTGGATAAAGCCGGGTTTCGGCCCTGAGACTTTCGATAAACTGCAACATGTAAGGCTTTAGCTGCAGAGGTTCTTTCAACTCCTCAGAAAGAAATTCAGGCTCATAAACACCTTCGTGCGACAATGGCCGGTTCTCTTTGAGCAAAAGGGTCAGCAGATTGTTGTTATCTTCCGTAAGGAAAAGCAATTGCAGATAACTATAGTCGGTTTTAGCCAGACCAGCCTTCAGTTCTTCCCTGAATTCAGCAGTACCATACTGCAGTTTGCCTTGTTCAATAGTAACATCGGGCAAACCGGCAACCAGGAAGTAATAGTTTTGTCTGAACATTATTCTTCGCCGAATAAGAGGTTAATGGTCCGGGGCCTCATGAAAGACTGGAAGAAACTGACAAAATCATCATCCGTAAAGCTGATAACGTAGCTGTTGTCTTTAGGGCCAATTTTAAATCCACCTTTTATTCTGTCATCGAAAGTGACGTCAACACCAGAACTAAGGACCTTATCCAGGCGTTTGCCAAAATATTGATCCAGCAATTTTTCATCTGAAGCCGGTAACACCAATGCGGCATTGTTGTTGAAATTTTCAATGGCTTTCTCAATAAGGTTGCCAATAAAAGCTTTGTCGCTGACAACTTCTTTTACCGGGGCATCTACCACCTTCGCGGTAATCGTTGAGGCAATCTTCTGCCGTAAAGCGCTCACAGCCTGTTTCGACGAAATACGCACTTCTGATATAGCATTCCGTTGGATTTCCTCAGCATTCTGCCGGGCAAGTTTCATAATATCATCGACTTCTTTACGGGATTTCAGGGTGAGCTCATCAGCCAGTTTACGGGCATCTTCCAGTATAACCGCCGCTTCCTGACGGGCTTTTTCTATTCCTTCATCGTAGATCTTCCGGGTGAGTTCCTGAAGTTTATTTTCCATGATTAGCATTTTAACGAAATGAATGGCAAATTTAAAGGTTATTTCCGATCCTGAAAATTAATTTTATTCCGGTTAATAAATTTTTTCTGACAATTAATATAACGCAATTAGTTAATATTCAATTGCATAAATATATCGCTATGATGTTAACTGATTCACAAAAAAGGTTAACTATTATTACGAGAATTATAAAAAACTTTCTGTTTTGATGTGATTTCTATGACTGTAATCGATATCCGGCCAGGAACTGATCCATTCATAAGCATATTTCCGGAATAAAAACAATCCATATACTATCGTGTAAGCCTTTGCATGAAAAATTGTAGTTTTGCAAACTGGTTCATAACCTAAGTTTTGATTTTAAGAAAAGCCTGAATATAACATAACATTATGCTTCGCAACTATTTATTACTTATACTCCTGTTTGTTTTTGTATTTTCATCCTGCCGAAACAATCCATCAGGCAAAAATGAGGAACGGGTGATTACCGTCACTATCTTGCCTCAGCAATATGTTGTTTCGCGCATTGCCGGTGATAAATTCCGCATCAATGTATTGATTCCGGAAGAGGCCAACCACGAGACTTACGAGCCCACCGCCCGCCAAATGGTTGAAACCGGTAACTCAATGGCTTATTTTAAAGTAGGTCATCTGGATGTCGAAAAAAGCTGGCTGGGAAAACTGGCTGAAAGCAATCCAGGAATGAAAATATTTGACACTTCCAAAGGATATAACCTGATGACCGGTGAGGCCCATGTGCATGGCGATCATTCACACGAAGGTGGCATCGATCCGCACACATGGCTTTCTGTTTCAGGGGTAAAAGCTCAGGCTGACAATATCCTGAAAGGACTCGCAGAAGTTGACCCTGAGAATGCCGGATTCTACAAAAACAACCATACACATTTCTTAGCTACACTCGATTCGCTGAACCGTGAAATTAAAAATATCCTCGATTCAGCCGGAACTGTAAGCTTCATGATTTATCATCCTTCGCTGGGCTATTTTGCCCGTGATTATAACCTCAACCAGATTGCCATAGAGCAGGAAGGCAAAGAGCCCAGTCCGGCATATATGAAAGAGTTGATTGATCTGGCCAGGCTGAAGAAAATCAGCACGATCTTCATATCTTCGCAGTTCAACAAACAAAGTGCACTGACCATTGCCAGCCAACTGGATGCAAAGGTGGAGGAATTTAATCCGTCTTCACCGGATTGGAGCAACAATATGGCTTCCATTGCCAGAAAAATAGCCGGCACTACAGCTAAAAAATAACGCCCAATCCGTATGGCTGAGATTCTTGAATTACGCGATGTTAGTGCTGGGTATGAGGGTGATATGGCGCTAAAAGACATCAACTTCACCATCGGGGATCTCGATTTTATCGGCGTAATCGGACCCAACGGAGGGGGCAAAACCACCCTGGTGAAACTCATTCTCGGGCTGATAAAACCCATGCAGGGAAGCATCGTTTTTTTCGATCCGGGCGAACGCAACCTGATCGGATACCTGCCCCAGGTGAGCCAAACCGATAAGAAATTCCCGATCACCGTTTTGGAAGTGGTACTTTCAGGTTTGATGTCTGTAAAACAGGGTTTCAGGGCTTACAACCAGAGCGACCGTTCCGCTGCAGTGGAAATCCTCGGCCTGATGGGTATCAGTCATCTGCAAAAGAAAAGCATCGGCGAACTCTCAGGCGGACAGATGCAGCGTGTCTATCTTGGGAGGGCCATTGTTGCCAACCCAAAACTGTTGATCCTGGATGAACCCAACACCTTTGTAGATAACAAATTTGAGCATGATCTTTACGAACTTCTGGGTGAACTCAATAAAAATATGGCTATACTGATGGTTTCGCACGATGTAGGGACCATCACCAGCTACGTTAAAACCATCGCCTGTGTGAACCGCAACCTGCATTACCACCCTTCGAATATTATCACCCAAAGCCAGTTAACAGCCTACAATTGTCCGATTCAGTTGATCACCCATGGCGAAGTGCCCCATACAGTGCTTGGCGAACACATTCATAATCACAATCATGAGTGAAAGCATATTCGACCTTCTTCGGTACAGTTTTTTCACCAACTCACTGCTGGCTGCCCTTTTGGCAAGTATTACCTGCGGAATAGCCGGTACTTATATCGTTGCAAGACGCATGGTTTTTATCAGTGGAGGAATCACCCACGCTTCCTTTGGCGGGATCGGCATTGCCTGGTTTCTGGGACTGAATCCGGTGGCCGGTGCGGCGGTTTTCAGCATTCTTTCTGCCATCGGGATTGAGTTTGTTTCCAGTCGCACCAATGTGCGGGAGGATTCGGCCATTGGCATACTCTGGTCTCTCGGAATGGCATTGGGAATTATCTTTATCTTTATTACTCCGGGATATGCCCCCAATCTGATGTCGTATCTGTTCGGCAGCATCCTGACTGTGGGCATTACCGATCTCTGGCTGATGGCAGCACTGGCGGTGTTTTTAGCGGTTTTCTTTGCAGGATTTTACCATCTGATTTTATTTATAGCCTTTGATGAGGAATATGCCCGTGCCCACAAAGCACCGGTTCAGTTGTTCAAGTACCTGTTGATCAGCCTGGTAGCACTTACCATTGTTTTAAATATCAGGGTAGTCGGAATTATCCTGGTGATTTCGTTCCTGACTATTCCTCAATCCACTGCAAACCTATTTACCAATAACTTCCGGTCGATCATTTTCCTTTCGATCCTGATCGGTATTATCGGTTCAGTTTCCGGGTTGATGGTCTCGTATTACTGGAACATCCCATCGGGCGCCACCATTATTTTTGCTTTTGTACTAATTTTCGGGATTTCCAAAACCATCCAAAGCCTGATGATCAGATCGGATATAAGAAGACAACTGGACAAATAAAGGTAAAGCTGAGTTAGAAAGTTATTATTCACTAATGAAGTTCAGGATGCAGGCATAGCCTGCTGTGATACTGCGGCAGAGGCTCTGCCTCTGCCAAACACGGTCGGATATAAGAAGACAACTGGAGCAAAGCCATGGATGAACCGCAATTTTCCATATGTCGCCCTTTCAGGGCTAAAATAGGTATTTAGTTCCATCAACCATGGGCTTCGCTTCGCTTCACACATGGTTATTAATTTTAAGCCCTTTCAGGGCATGCATTCAACTCTAAACCAGTCAAAGGCAAAACATTTCTCATTTCTAACTTTCTTTGCAACTACTCTTTCAACTTTCAGCCATCAGCTTTTAGCCATCACCTCACTACTCACTACTCATTTCTCATTTTCTTTGCCAGCTACCAACTGAACTCTTGAACTTTTGAACGCCCGAAGGGCATTGAACCCTTGAACGGCGAAGCCATTGAACCTATGAACGCATTAGCTTTAAGCTAAAAGCTATCAGCTTTCAGGCATCAACTCACTGCTCACTACTCACTACTCATTTCTCACCGCTACCTATTAACCAGCCTGCGTTTATAGTCTTTCAACTGATAGACAGAAGAAGCTGAATTTTCGAAGCCACCGGATTCAGTTTTCCAGAAGGTGAAATCGGTACTGAGTCCCTGATATTCGACAGTACTGAGGCATTTGCTGAAACCCCTGCCAAAATTAAAGAGGTTGTTAAGGAAATAAAAACTGACATCATAACCCAGATAAGCAAGTTCTTCCTGCTCTGGTTCCGCTTTAAAGCGCTCGTTAAAGCTACTGATGAAATTTTTTACGTGCGGCTGGCTGTAGTCAACAAACCAGGCATTGAACAGGTGGGTATCCAGATTGAGCAGATAGTGACTGTCAAGCTCCAGGTCTTCCCATTCAGGCAGTCCGAAAAGGGTAATATCATATTTACCGCGGGCGTCGTTCATTTTCCTCAAAAGAGCAGGCAATAAAGCTTTATCCGAAGTCAGCATAATCACAATGTTCTTTTTCCCAGCTACAAGATTGCTGAACAATCCTGCATCAAACGACTGGCTGTAAGTTGCCTCCTTTATACTGATATTGCCTGAACTTAAATTTGTGAGCGATGTTTTAAATGCATTGGCCATACTCTTGTTCTCTTCGTTGTTACGCTTAAAGATCAATACATTGGCATTTACAAAATTATTGGCAATATACCGGGCTGTTTCGTTATACTGACTCCATGCAGAGGGCTGAACCTTAAATATATAAGGATTCTCTTCAAGAATCTCACTCCGTTGCGTGAGTGGATTAACAACCGGAATGGAGTGGTTTGCAGCAAACGAAGCAACCAATTCAAAACTCTGCGCGAAAAATGGTCCGATAATGAGGTCCATGTCAGCCATTTGTGAATTTGCCAGTATCCGGCGGGTTTTGGTCACATGGTCGCCGGCATCTGTATCGAACACATAAACTTTAAAATTCCCGCCTGCTCTTGAGAGGGAATCAACGGCCAAAAGCGCACCTTCATAAAACTGAATAAAGTCGAGGGATTCGTATTCAGAAGGCAACCGCAACGATGCCGGATCTCCCAGCGAAATGCTGTCTGCTTCCTCCAGCATAAATGGAATAAGAAAAGCGACTTTGTATTGATGGTTTCCGTCACGCGATGGGCTGCAGGGAACGTTAACAGGCTTTTCAGAAATTTCATCCTTTTTAACCTCTGTCACAGTTTCGGGAACCAGAACTTTAACATCATCTGCCTGAACAGAAGTAAAAACAGGGATCCGGATCACCTGCCCCTTTTTCATTTCACCTGTAATACCAGGATTGGCATTCAGGATATCGCTCATTTCGACTTCAAATTTCTTTGCGATACTGTATAAAGTTTCCTTCCGTTGAACGGTATAATCTTTATAGGTTATCTTATTTTCAGGTTTAACTTTCTTAACCTGAACTGTTTGGGGCTCCTGTTTAACAATAACCGGAACACTTTCGGGTTTCGTTTCTGGTTTGACAGGAATGTATATTACCTGACCAACTTTTAGTCCACCGGCACTGCCGGAGTTATGTTTTTGAAGTTCATCGATGGTAATGCTATACCTTTTCGAAAGGCTGTAAAGCGTCTCCTGAGCCTGAACGGTATGCGTGAGAAATCCTGATTTATCTGCTGGTTGGTTCTCTTTTACCATCAGATCAGGGATGCTGATCTGCATTCCGATTCTCAGTGTATCGATCCCGGGATTGGCCGAAATCAGGTCTTTTACGGGGACCTGATAAAGACGGGATATGCCATACCAGGTTTCTTTGGGTTCAATGGTATGCAATTTACCCTTGCTCACTGAAGGACTTTTTCCGCTTTGCTTTTCGCTTGCCGGCAATGGGTCTGAAATCTTAGCCGGAGGTTGATCCGATGATTTAACCTCAATCTTCAGAACCTGGTTTGCTTTTAGACCATCCTTAATTTCAGGGTTTAACCTGATAACCTCTTCTGCGGTAACTTTATATGCTTCGGCAATGGCGTGTATGGTTTCACCAGAACTGACAAAATGAATATAGTATGGCACACCTCTAAGGTTCTCGATAATCTCCGACCGCCTGACCTTTTGTTCCTGGGCCAATAGGCTGATTGCCGGAATCAGACTAAAAACCAATGCTATGACTATCCGCTTCACATGAATAATTTTAAAATTTTTGCGACTGCTACTCCCATTCAATGGTTGCAGGTGGTTTGGAACTTATGTCGTAAACAACGCGGTTAACACCTTTCACCTTGTTGATAATATCGTTTGACACCCTGGCCAGAAACTCATAGGGAAGGTGCGACCAGTCGGCAGTCATTCCATCGGTTGAGCCAACGGCGCGCAGCGCAACTACAAACTCATAAGTGCGCTCATCACCCATCACACCAACCGATTTAACCGGCAGTAATATAACGGCGGCCTGCCATACTTCCTTGTACAATCCGGTTGATTTTAATCCATCGATAAAAATAGCATCTGCTTCCTGTAGAATCCTGATTTTCTCGCGGGTAATCTCTCCCAGAATCCTGATTCCCAACCCGGGACCCGGAAACGGGTGGCGGTTCAGTATATCCGGATCAATCTGAAGGCCGGCCCCTACCCTTCTCACTTCATCCTTAAACAGGCTCTTCAATGGTTCAACCACTTTGAGTTTCATGAAATCGGGCAATCCGCCAACGTTGTGGTGCGATTTGATGGTGGCCGAAGGGCCGTTGACTGAAACGGACTCAATTACATCGGGATAAATAGTGCCCTGGGCCAGCCACTTAACATCACGGATGAGGTGGGCTTCCTGGTCAAATACTTCAATAAAAGCGTTGCCGATGGCCTTCCGCTTCGGCTCCGGTTCGCTGATGCCTTCCAGTGCAGCCAGGAAACGGTCACCGGCATCCACGCCTTTTACATTCAGGCCCATGTGCTGATAGGAATCAAGCACTTTCGTGAATTCATCCTTCCGCAACAACCCATTATCGACAAAAATACAATGCAGGTTTTTACCAATGGCTTTATGAAGTAACACAGCAGCTACAGAGGAATCGACACCACCAGAAAGCCCTAATATAACTTTATCATTACCCAGGGTTTGTTTCAGTTCAGCAATGGTTGATTCAATAAAAGAATCAGGGGTCCATTGCTGTTGGCATCCACAGATGTTAACTACAAAATTCTTTAACAAAACCGCTCCTTCGGTGGAATGATAGACCTCCGGGTGAAACTGAATGCCCCAGGTATTTTCGTTTTCAACCTGAAAGCCGGCAAATTCCACATCGGCAGTACTGGCTATTACTTTAAAATTCTCAGGTTTATGCAGGATGGTATCGCCGTGTGACATCCACACCTGACTACCGTTGCTCACACCCGCCATCAACCGGTTGGTGATGTCGATAAAACCGAGGTTTGCACGACCATATTCACGGGTGTTCGAAGCCATCACCTCTCCTCCCGAAGTCTGGGCCAGATATTGCGCTCCGTAACAAACCGCCAGCAAGGGCACTTTTCCCCGGATGACCGACAGGTCAGGATATGGGGCGTCTTTATCTCTAACAGAAAAAGGGCTGCCGGAGAGGATCACGCCTTTGATCCAGGGTGTAATTTCCGGGATTTTATTGTATGGATAAATTTCACAATAAACATTTAACTCCCTGACCCTGCGGGCTATAAGCTGGGTGTACTGCGATCCGAAATCGAGAATAAGAATGGTTTCCTGCATGGGGCAAAGATAACAAAAAGCCCAAAGAGATTTCGGATTTCGGATTGCGGATTGCGGATTGCGGATTACCAATTACCAATTTCTAATTACCAATTTCTAATTAAAAATTTCTAATTTCTAATTTCTAATTTCTAATTTTATTAAATCCTACCTCTTTCTACTCACTAATCACTACTGACCTCGGATTTCGGATTTCGGATTGCGGATTTCGGATTTCGGATTGGCAATTACCAATTTCTAATTACCAATTTCTAATTACCAATTTCTAATTACCAATTTCTAATTTCTAATTTCTAATTTTATTAAATCCTACCTCTTACTACTCACTAATCACTACTGATTTCGGATTTCGGATTTCGGATTTCGGATTTCTGATTTCTGATTGCAGATTACCTACGACCTTCAACTTCCGACTTCCAACCGCCGCTGGCGGGGCAGGCATCTTCCGACCTCCGACCTCGATCCCTGAGCTCTCGGTTGGTGAGCTCTTGTCGAACCATGTCGAACCATGTCGAAGGGCTTACTTCGGGTCCTGAGCTCTCGTCGAAGGGCTGACCTAAGATTTCGGATTTCGGATTTCGGATTTTTGATTAGCAGATTAGCAGATTAGTAGATTAGCAGATTAGCGGATTTCGGATTTCGGATTTTTCAATACTCACTATTTACTTCTTACTTCGGTCCCTGAGCTCTCGTCGAAGGGCTTACTTCTTACTTCTTACTTCTTACTTCTTACTTCTTACTTCTTACTTCGGTCCCTGAGCTCTCGGTTGGTGAGCTCTCGGTTGGTGAGCTCTTGTCGAACCATGTCGAACCATGTCGAAGGGCTTACTTGGGGTCCTGAGCTCTCGTCGAGGGGCTGACCTAAGATTTCGGATTTCGGATTTCGGATTTTTGATTAGCAGATTAGCAGATTAGCAGATTAGCA
>JBBQIQ010000122.1:0-12512 GCA_038325075.1 Bacteroidales bacterium
CTGACCCGATCAGACTGCGGCAGGTGCTTGTCAACCTGTTGGGTAACTCACTTAAATTTACTGATAATGGAGAAGTTGAACTGAAGATTGAGAAATTTTTATTTAACGAAGCCGATGGTTCTGCCACGATCAGGTTTTCAGTGCGGGATACGGGTATAGGTATAAGTCCTGAAAAACAAAAACGGATTTTTGATTCTTTCGTGCAGGCCGATTCTACTACTACCCGGCAATACGGAGGCACAGGGCTCGGACTCACCATTTCGGCACGCATTGTTGAAATGATGGGTTCAGAACTTAAATTGGAAAGTGAATCCGGAATTGGGAGTACTTTTTATTTCACAGTTGAAGTAGAAGCTGAAATAGACCAGACATCAAAAAGTCAGGGACTGAAAGAAATAAATAAGGTGCTGATAGTTGACGACAACAGGCTGAACCTTGATATTATGAGGCATATGCTTGAAAGTCAGGCTATTGATGTGGATGTAGCCTTAGGTGGTGATACAGCCCTCGCGTTAATGGGCTCTGGCAGGGTTTACGACCTCGTCATCATGGATTACAATATGCCTGGAAAGAATGGCCTTGATGTGATCAGAATTATCCGTGAACGTTTCAGGAACAAAATTGCAGAACAGCCGGTTATTTTTCTTTTTAGCTCCTCAGATAATGAAAGGATATTGAAGGAAAGCAAAAGACTGGGCGTAAAAGTGGCCCTGGTAAAACCTGTGAAATTCTCGCAGCTAATGGAATCCCTTTCAAAGGTTTTTGGAAAACAAAACACAGAAAATCAATCTTCTGACATTGATAATCAGATCGAAAAGACCGAAATAATTTCCGGCAATTATAAAATAATGGTGGCTGAGGATAATAAAACGAACATGATTCTGGCCAAAGCCATACTAAACAGGGTCTTGCCAGAATCAGAAATTGTCATTGCGGCCAATGGTCGCGAAGCTGTTGACCTGTATAGTAAAACTTTCCCGGATTTGATTTTCATGGATATCCAGATGCCTGACCTAAATGGATATCATGCCACCCGGGAGATCAGGTTGCTTGAAAATGGCACCGGGAAGCATATCCCGATTATCGCGCTTACAGCCGGTACAGTGAAAGGTGAGGAAATCCGCTGCATAGATGCCGGAATGGATGATTATACTACGAAACCGGTTGTTGAGGAAACCATAAAACGCCTCCTGGAAACCTGGCTGTTTGAGAACCGGAGAAATAAAGTTCATGAACTCATGATGCAGGAAGATGTTAAACTTTACCATTTTAACAAAGCCGAACTCCTGGGAAGAATAAACGGGGATGAATATCTTCTGAATGAGCTATTGCGCACAGCTGGCGAAACTTACTCGGATTTGATACATAAAATAAATTTGAAAGCTGATACAGGAGAATGTGTTGAGGTTAAACTTCTGGCACATTCCATCAAAGGCTCTGCAATCAGTATTTGCTGTGAAAAACTTGCCGATATTGCAGGGCGCATTGAACTCCTGTCTGAAATAGAAAAAAACTCAGGGAAGAGCCTGATCAGAGAATTGAATGAAGAATATGAAATTTTAATTAAGGACTTTTTTGATTGATTCCATTCCTGTACTTTCTAACTCATCGCGACTATAAATACCATTCTTCCGCCATATTGGGCGCCGCCGCAATGTGATTGCTGTGACTCTTGATCTGGATTTCCGTCAATTCATATCCAAGCCTGATCAGGTCAACTGCCTTGTAAAACTCAAACATATCAGCGGTATTAACCGGGATATTTACGAGTATATCGGGTTTTTGAATACTGAGTGCGTGTTCGGTCAATCGGTGCTGCATCATTTGGAGTGAGCTGCTCATTATGTCAAAAAATCCGGTTTTTATATTTCTTTTTTGCTTCCCGGCTGTAAGATTGTTCCATTTTTCATTCACAAGAATCCGCAGCTTGTTGTAGGAACCTTTCTCTATCGATTTGTGATTAGGGATAACGGAATCGCGCGGGGCGTTAACGTTTACTGCCACGAGCAGGTCTCCGGGCGATAGATGTACCCTGTTAAGCGGCAACGGGTTCACGATGCCTCCGTCTACCAGCAGCGATTGTTCGCGGATAATCGGGTGAAGGACATTTGGCACAGCCGACGATGCCCGTATGGCATCCAAAAGACTGCCATGTCGGAAGATTACTTCCCGGTGGTTGGTAATATCCGTTGCAATCGCAGTAAATGGTATTGGAAGATCTTCAATATTGATTTCAGCGACAAACTGTTTCATCTCCGTAAAAACACGTTCACCCCTGATAATGCCCTGCTTGTTGATGGCCAGATCCATCAGCCTGATGACATCCATTTTGCCAAGTCTCGTAAAAAAATCCCTGAAAGCCGGCAGATTGCCACAGGCGTAAACACCTCCTACCAAGGCACCCATTGATGTTCCGGCTATTGATTTTATAACAAAGCCATGTTCCAGCAGTGCTTCAATTGCCCCTATATGGGCGAGACCACGGGCTCCCCCACTGGATAATACAAGTGCAACTTCTTTTGATTTCATCATCAACTTATTATTCTCAGGCTGAAGAATTTCACAAATCTGCCAATTCGTTTGTGTTGAGAATTTTAATATGATCGCAGAATTGCATATTTGCAGCACAGGCAGCAAGTTTATAGCCTTCGCTCAATTCAAAGGTTTTAAGAAAGAAACCTTCGGCTTCAGGATCATTGGACAGATTGTATTGCTTAAGTCCGGTTTCAACGATGGTAAAGGAGCCAAGGCTCTTTGTAAGCCCTTTCCCGATCGCCTTCAGGAAACTTTCCTTAAGCGTCCACAAGGTAAAGAAGATTTCTGCCTTTTGCGATTCATTTGCAGCATTTTGCAACATTTTGTTTTCAGCCTCTGAAAAGAACCGGTGGGCAACCCCTTCCGGAACTTTCCGGATCTTTTCAACATCCACACCTACACTCGCAGGCGAAAGTGCAGCAACAACCCACTGACCCGAATGAGAGATATTAAAATGTACCCCGTTGTATCCGTCAGGCGCTGGTTTCCCCTTCTCGCCGGTAGTAAATGGATGGTCAGGGAGTTTGGTTTTAGTCAATCCGGCTAACAGGTGCCTTATTAGCAACTCGCCCAGGAGGCTTCGCTGAGCGTCGTTGCTCCTGGCGAAAGATTCTATTTTCAACCGGATAACCTCCGGCACTCCGGACAACAATTTCGGCTTTACTTTTTCGAATAATGATTCTTCAAGCAGGGAAACTGCGAAAATTTCGGTCATTAACGGAGCCTTTGTTGGTTAGCGTTTGTGATTATGTTTTGTTTCAGGAACTTTTCGAAGCTTGTTTTTCAACGTTTTTCATTACCCTAAGCAGATTTTTGCCCCAGATAAGCCTGATTTCTCTTGAAGAATAACCTCTGCGTATCAGTTCTAAGGTAATATTGCCCATTTCAGAGGCATCTTCGCAACCTGCAACAGCACCACCACCATCGAAATCGGTGCCTATGCCCACATGTTGAATACCCGCAACTTGTACAATATGGTCAATGTGATCCACCACATCGCTCACAGTGGCAAGTTCCTGTGGGTAATTATCATCAATGGCATACCACTCGTGTCGCGCCTGGTTCATTTCCTCTTCCGACAGGTCTTTGAAATCACGGTATTTTATCCGCAGGGCAGCCTGGGCCGAATCGCGTTGAAGATCGGGAAGCGGTGTTTTTACATAACTGCTTAGGATGCACATCTGGATAACACCGCCATTGCCGGCGAGGGCTCTCAACATATCGTCATTGAGATTGCGCGGGTTATCGCACAAAGCACGGGCACAGGAGTGTGAAGCTATTACTGGTGTTTTGCTTTGTTGAATAGCATCGTAAAACGATTTGTCAGACGCATGCGAAACGTCGATCATCATGCCCAGGCGGTTCATTTCAGCGATGACTGCCCGGCCAAATTCGCTTACGCCCTTGTGTTCTGTTGTGTCGGTGGATGAATCGCAGATATCGTTGTTCTTAGTGTGGCAAAGGGTGATGTATCGCGCGCCACGATCGTAAAACTTCTTAATATTCTGAAGATCATTTCCGATGGGATATCCGTTTTCAACACCAATAAAAATTGCCCGCTTACCTTGTTTGGTTATATGCTTCACATCTGAAACAGAAATAGCTTTGGAAACCTTATTGGCATGAAGTTCAACATTTCTATCGATGGCTTCAAATGTGCCGAGCGCCTGTTCCAAAGCCTTTTCATTTCCTTTCACATTTCGTTTACCCTGTCCGACGAAAACAGCGAAAAAAGCAGCATCCAGCCCGCCGGCTTCCATTCCGGGTATGTCCACCCGGTTGCGGGGGCGTTTACCACGGTGGTCTTCGGCAAAATTGTACGTTGTATCGGTAAACCACATGGGTGTGTCGTTGTGCGAATCAATGGTAAGCGCTTTGGCGTGAATGCGTGCGGCTTTTCGTTGAAGTTTATCTTCTTTTGGATTTCCGGATTGCACGGCCTGGCTATAAAGCAGGAAGGCAGCAACTAACATCAGGAAGGATAATAAATTTTTCTTTTTCATTCTGTGGATATCTGAGAAATGTGTGGTTTGGTTGCATAAAGCCGGATTACAAAAGCTTCGCCCTGATGCAGCGGGCCTTCATCCAGGTGCACTGTTAACTCCGAGCGTTCAATCAACTCAAGGGAAAGAAAATCCTGTTTAATTTGCTCACATTCATAGAGCAGATGTTCGCTGCGCGGACCGCCGGTGTTGTTTTTCAGTTGTCTGGTGGTAAAAGCTTCCAGGATAATGTAACCGCCGGGCTTCAAACTCTCCAGCAGATTTTGATGCACCGTTGTTCTGATTTCGGCAGGCAAATGCACAAAAATTAGTGCAATGGCATCGAAATGTTCCTTTTTGCCATCAAATTCGGTTAGATCCTGGATGTTGTATTCAATGTTAACCCCTTTTTCAGCCGCCAATTTCAAGGCTTTTTTCCTGCCTTCAACACTCTGATCAAAGGCCGTAACATCCCAGCCTTTCATGGCAGCATAAACCGCATTGCGCCCTTCGCCTTCGGCAGGGAAAAGGATTTTTCCCGGTTTCAGCAAAGCGAGTTTTTCAGCTAACCAGGCATTCGGTTCCGTGCCATAAATATATTCGGATGCAGAGTATCGCTCATTCCAGTGTTCTTTCATAATTTCAAGTAAAAAGTCTAAAGCCTGCCCGACTGGCCAAATTTAACGAACATTAAAATGAGTTAAGCCGGTCAGACGGGTAAAAACTTAAAAGGATAGTCTGAAGCAGTTAAAACTGAAGACTTCCGGCTCTTTTATGCATATATTCTTAAAATTCCCGGGCCTTTTCCCGGATGAGTTTCCAGGCATTCTCAACATGTACAGCTTTAGTATTCGTTTGCGCAATCACCATCCGAAGTGTGTATTTGCCATTCAGCTTCGTGTGCGTAATATAAATTTTTCCGCTGGCATTTAGTTGCTGCAACAGCTTTTCATTCAGTTGGTTGATTTCATCTTCATTCTTTTCTGCGGGATTAAATCTGAAGCATACCAGGCTAAACAAAACCGGAGCCAGTAGTTCAAAATCGTCGGAATTCCTGATTTCATTTTCAAGCCATTTTGCCAGCTCAAGGTGTTTTCTCACTTTTTCACGGATGCCTTCAACGCCGAAATTCCGGATCACGAACCAGAGTTTGAGCGCCCTGAAACGCCTGCCCAATGCCACGCCCCAGTCGCGGTAGTCGTTTACCTGTCCCCTGGTACGGGTTTTGAGATACTCGGGAAGAATCTCAAAAGTGCGGATAAGCAATTCCGGGTCACGAACAAAATAGGCGGAAGCATCAAAATTGGTGAACATCCATTTGTGCGGATTGAATACATAGCTGTCGGCGAGTTCAAGTCCATCAGCATGTTGGCGCATTTCGGGCAATATCAGCGCCGTTCCGGCAAAAGCGGCATCCACGTGAAGCCAAACATCGAACTCCGAGCATATTTCGCCAATTTCCCTGATAGGGTCAACAGCAGTAGATCCTGTAGTGCCAATAGTCGCAACCACGCAACAGGGTTTGAAACCGTTTTGAATATCGGATTCAATGGCATCGCGGAGTTTTGCAGGGTTTAGGGCGAAGGTTTCGTCAACAGTGATTTTTATAAGGTTCTTCCTGCCAAAGCCTGCAATTTTTATCGCCTTTTCGATGGATGAATGGGTTTCGGATGATCCATAGATCCTGAGCTTCTCAGTGCCATGAAAACCTTCCTCATTCACCCGGAACCCGGTTGCCCTTTCTCTTGCAGTCAGCAACGCGGCCAATGTGGAAGCTGATGCAGTGTCCTGTATAACACCGGTCCAGTTTTCCGGCAAACCACACATTTGTTTAAGCCAATCCATCACGCGCTCTTCCAATTCTGCGGCGGCGGGTGAGGTTTCCCATATCATACCTTGCTGACCCAGCGCGGCGGTCAGCATTTCGGCCAGCACACTCGGATAACTTGAGTTGGCCGGAAAAAAGGCGAAGAAATTCGGGTTCTGCCAATGGGTAATCCCCGGCATCAGTATCTTTTCAAAATCAGCCATCACCTCAGTCATGCTCTCGGGCGATTCAGGGGGCAATTGTGGTAATTGGCCAAGTATTTCGCCTGGCTTAACCAGCGACTTAACCGGATATTGCTCTATTCTCTCAAAGTAACCGGCAATAAAGTCAGCCATTTTATGAGCTTCAGCCCTGAAATCAGAAGGGTTTTTCATAGCCTTATTTTTTTATTTCAGGCTGAATTGAAATTGCAGAGCCGGACCCGGCAGATATCAGTTTGGCTTCAGTTACATTATTGCCGATTTCCGACCTGTAATGAAATGTATCCTCCGTAAGTTCAACAATGATAAGCGAAAACAGGTCGGTTCCCATTTTGACTTCAACAGTAGTGGAATCTGAATTTAACGACCATTTTCCCCTGCGCAGTATGGCAGGGTCGTTTGTGTTGCAACGGGTAAGGCCTTCGTTTGTCTCAAAGACCTGGTTCCTGAAATAAAAATCAATATTGTCCAACCGGCAAGGCTCAAAGCCCTTTAGCTGATCTTCACCATTGACAGTAAATGACTGAATAGCCCAGCCTTTGGATTCATCTCCGGCCAGCAGCCACGCAACGCTCTGCTTTTTGGAACTGTTGTCAGCAGTTGATTCCTGATTTCTGTCTTTTACCTTGCAACTAAAAGCTAAAAGTGCTAACAATACAAAGTAAATCAGCGGGGTAGTGATTCTTATCATAAGTTTCATTTTATCGCACCGCAAATTTAGTTAACTTTTTCCTGTCCGGGGTTGATAAGCAAAAGTGCATTTTCTCTGATAAGCCTGAGCAAAGCAGTCAGGTCTTCTTCTTTCGTAAATGGGTTCATGATGGTTATCCGCAGATATACCTGACCGTTCACACTGGTTTGAACCACATAGAAACCGGCATCATCCAGCAGTCTTTTTCTGATGGCGGCAGTTAGTTGGTTGAGGTCGCCTGTAAAACCATCGGGCCGGTGACGGAAACAGACAATATTGCCATCCGGTTCAACTGCCAGTTCGAACCCTTTTTCCCGTTTTATCAATACGGACATAAGTTGTCCCAAATCATAAGTAGTCGTTATGTAATCGCGGAATAACTGATCCCCGTAGAGCTTAATCATGGCGTACACCTTAACGCCCAACATCTTTTTTGTGCATTCAAGTGTTCGCCCGGCGCTGTCGTACCAGGGTTTTTGCACAGAATTGCCAAGCAGATATTCAGCTTTTTGAGCGAAGGTTGAAAAGGAATGTTGACCCTTCCGGAAAAGGACAGCCGTTGTAAGTGCCGGTGTAAGCATCATTTTATGAAAATCAATAACCACAGAATCGGCGCGTTCAATGCCTTTGGTCAGATGCCTGTATTTTTCTGTCATGGCAGCAGCCCCGCCGTGTGCGCCATCCACATGAAACCACAGGCCATGGGATTCGGCAAAGTTGGCCATTTCCCATAAAGGATCGTAAGTTCCGGTTGAGGTTGTGCAGGCATTTCCTACTAAAGCGATGACATTTAAACCACTGGCCCTCGCGTTGGCCAACGATTCTTCAAGTTTTGATGCATCGAGCTGCATCCGGCTGTTGACCGGAACTTTTACAACGCCTTTATCGCCCCAGCCCATGATTTGTGCGGCCCTCGAAACGCTGTAGTGCGCTTCTGCCGAAACCATAAAAGCCAATCGTGTATCATCCCGGGCACCTTCATCCCAGATATTGTAACCACTCATGGCCTGGCGGGCTGCCAGCAAACCGGTAAGGTTTCCGGCCGAGCCACCGGATGTCAGGATGCCGTCGGCTTCTTCCATCATGCCAAGGTGGGCAGCCAGCCAGCGGATAACCACCCGCTCAATGGCTGTGGAAGCCGGACCCATTTCGTAAATGGCCATGCCATTGTTCAGCAGGGCTTCAAGCAATTCTGTCAGTGCAGACAAAGGCGCCGGTGGAACCACCTGATGCCCCATATACCGCGGGTGATGGATATGGTTGGATTGGTCAATCAGAGTCTGGTAAAATTCCTGCAGGTTGAATTCCTTGCGGTTCAGATCGTTTTCCCAGAAAGCCAGCATTTTATCAGGCTCAGAAGGGGGCAAAACAGGCATTTGTCTGGCGTCACGGCAATCCTGAAGATAGGTAGCCAGCAGGTCAACAAGTTGGTGGCCTTCTTTTCGGAATTCTTCAGGGTCGAAGGCGTGGTTAAGCAAGTGGTTCATGAAAATGAAATTATGGGGTAAAGATAGGGATTTCGCTTTTTATAAACCGGGCTGGCATTCCACAAGCGTCTCAAAGGTTAGGGAATGGCGTTGGCTTAAAATTATAATTGTAGCATCTGAAAGGAAGATTTTTTATTGATTTATGAAAAGGTTAACAAATGCCCTAAGAATAACGCCATAATTAAATGTTGCCGCAATGTTTGGAAAACATGACGTTGCTATCATAAATGCTGTGGTTTTGAACAGAAATATTGCTATGGGTGAATGTCTGAATGGGGAAATCCAGGAGATACAACCCAGTGCTAAAGGCTGTCGGATTTTTTAAAAACCTCCGAACTGCGATTTGATTGTTTATTGGCAAATTCATACTTTGCCAGTAAGAATTGTGTCAGAGCTTTTTAATGGATTAAATTCCTGATTGACTTAATCGTTTCTTCCTGTTCTACGGCAAATCCGTTTTGCTGATTCACAATAATACCTTCACGGTCAAAGACATAAATAATATTTGAATGATCAAAGCCACCGTTTTCCAGTTTTTTTACACGCACACCAAGCACATTGGCAATTTCCATGGTGGCATCCGGGCTGGAACAGATCAGTGTCCAGTTAGAATTTAGTTTATGCACTGCGGCAAATTCTGTGAGTCTGCCTGGTGTATCCCTTTCCGGATCCATGCTGATCAGCAGGAAGCTAACCTGCTGCAGTTCCTTTTCAGACAGTGATGACTCAATCCGTTGCATATCTGCAACAATGCGTGGACAAGCCGATTCGCAATAAGTGAATACCATGGCCGCAATGGTGATTTTATTTCTGAAATGAGTGAGTCTGAGATTCTCATTTTTTTGAGAAGTCCACGTTGAAGTGAGGTTATAGACAGATTCACCTGAAAGTTCCTTCAACGTATCTGCAGGCTTTTCCGCGCTGCAACAGCTTTTGGTTTTGGCTTCCGGATTTTTATTACACGACACTACTAAAGTCGCTATGAGAATGATCGGTACAATGGATATTTTCATGACTGTAATTTTTATTTAACACACCTGAACCCGAGATTGCCAACACTGTATTTTGCTTTTACACTTGAACGCATGGCAAAACGCATAAAGGAAGCGTAGTTATTAATGTCCTTCGAAGCAAACGAACCGCCGCCACAAAACATAGCATTGTCTAAACTGCTGTTACCACGCGATTCGCCTGTGGTTAATGCACTGTTGAAGTCATACGTCCATTCCCAAACCAAACCGTGCATATCGTAAACACCGTAATAATTCTTAAATGTTGAACCAACTGAAGGCAATGTGGTTGGATTCGGTTTCGTAACCCAGTTTAAAACCCATTGGTTGAAACCGGGATCTTTTCCTGCATCTGCCATTGTTTCACTTGCCCTGGCAGCCAGTTCCCATTCAGCGGTTTCGGGAAGTCTTTTGCCCTGGCATTCACAATATTTTTTGGCCGCAAACCACGATACATTTACCACAGGGCTATTCGCGATGTTTTGGTTAAAAGTCAGATCCGAATTCCATTGTTTCATATAATTGCTGTCGGCAAAAAGGCTTTTAACTTTACTTTTCTTCCATTCGGGATTGGTCTTTACGAAAACCAGGAAGTCGCTATTGGTAACCGGATACACATCCATCTCAAAATCCTTCACCTCTGTTTTCTGAACATCATTCGAATACATTGGAATGTATGATCCACCCCTGATTTTAACCATAGCAGTTGCTGTGGGTTTTTGTTGACAGAACCCTGTAATTGTTGCCAAACAGCTTAATATCAGCAGAAAGGGTTTCATCTTATTTTTTTCTGATTTTAGCCACATCGGTTGCATGAAGTTCGCCCCCTTTGTTCCCAAAATTATTGAGCACATAGGTAGCAACCGCAGCAATCTGGTTATCACTCAGGGTTTGTTTCGGCATAACGCTGTTATATGGTTTTCCGTTTACTGTAATCGGTCCGGTTAAACCGTGTGTGATTACCTGGATAATTTTTTCAGGATTTGAAGCAAAATAATCCGATTTCACCAATGGAGGAAAGGCATTTTCAATTCCTTTACCATCTGCCTGGTGGCAAGCCAGGCATGTTGAAACATAAAGGTCTTTTCCAATCACGAGTTTCTCTGCTTTCGTCAATGGTTTTGCATCTTCAACTTCATCTGAAGGCATGGTTTGAACGGCGCCTCCTTCGGGCTGGTAAATCCGGTCGTCCTGTTGACCTGAAAAAATCCTTTTGTTTTCAGGTCCATCCACCTGAAGAATTCCTAAAGCACCTTTATTAAATGCCCTGAAGATGGCATGATCAACCATAATGTAATTACCGGGAACATCCAGCTTGAATTCTGTAATGGCCGAACCTCCCGGTGGAACAAGGGTAGTTTGTATATTATGATTCAACGTGCTTCCTCCTTCAGGATATACATTATCGAAAATTTCACCGATCACATGAAAACTGGAGGTAAGGCCCGGCCCGCCGTTTCCTACAAACAAGCGTACCGTTTCGCCAACTTTGGCTTTTAAGGAATTGTCGCCGGTCATTGCGCCCACTTTCCCATTAAACACGACATAATCCGGATTTTCTTCCAATGCTTTCTCCATATCGAAAGGTTGAACTCCCGATTCGCCGTAGCTGCCTTTGGTATAAAAATCACCCTGACAAACGTAATATTCCTTATCAACTTTTGGCAACCCATCTTTGGGCTCGACCAGGATCAATCCATACATTCCGTTGGCAATGTGCATTCCCACAGGGGCGGTTGCGCAATGATAAATGAACAGACCCGGATTAAGGACTGTAAACGAAAATTGTGTTTCGTGCCCCGGTGCCGTGAATGTTGAAACGGCTCCGCCTCCTGGCCCCGTAACAGCATGTAGGTCAATATTGTGCGGCAGTTTGCTGGAAGGGTCATTTTTCAAATGAAATTCAACCAGGTCGCCTTCGCGAACACGGATAAATTTTCCGGGCACCTGTCCGCCGAATGTCCAGAAATTGTATTTCACGCCATCCATCATCTCCATTTCTTTCTCTATAACCTCCAGGTTCACGATTACTTTTGTCGCATAGTCGCGGGTAATTGGCGGTGGCACATTGGGCGCAAAGGTTAGAACAGCAACTTCTTCGCCTTTGATTTCATCGCTGTTTGAATCACCTTGCTGCTTGCTGTTTTGGTTACAACCTGTTAGTATCATAACTGTTGCAATTAGCAGAAAAGCTTTTTTTGTGATTGGGTTCCCGGATATCATAATAGAAAGGTTTTGGGTTTAAGTCAATCGGAATTTTTTTAAATAAAGTTGATCAGGCTGGATAATTGTCGGCGAGGGCATCGATCATGGCAAGGTAGTCATCTTTACTTTGACCGGCTTCCCTTAAGTCTTCTACTTTCGTAAAATCCAGCAACAGCAATGCCTGTTCGGCAGGTGTGAATGCTTTATCAGCCATACGGAAGAGTACATTGTTTTCTTTTCCGATATGATTTTTCAGCAAATCAGCGTAGCCGATCATATTGCTGTAAATAGCATTCAAAGCACCGGATTCACCTTTTTTAAACAGCGAAATATTTTCAGCCATCCCTTTTACAAAATTTCGTCCTTGCACATGATCGTGAAGCATTACGGCTACGGGTCCGGTTTCGTTCGAAAACCCTTTCTGAACCATTAGCGGGAAAAGCAATTGCTCTTCCTTGGCATGGTGAAGTCCATCGGCAAACTCACGGATTATTTTTACAATCGTATCCAGGTGCTCCACATCCGGGTCGGTGGTCCCGGTGATCCGTTCCATGACTTCAATCAGGCGAAGTAT
>JBBQIQ010000123.1:0-12107 GCA_038325075.1 Bacteroidales bacterium
AAAATATCCAAACCTCCCAACATAGAGTCCAAAATCACTGATTTATCTTCTGGTGTCCGAAAGTAGGTTGCTTCTACAAAATAATTTCCAATGTCACCGTTTGATTTTGACATTATACCTGGCATACCCAGGTCAAAAGCATATAATACATCAGCATTCTTTGCCTGCAATGCCCGCATAAAGAGACCAACGTTCAAATGTTCGCGTCCATGAAACTGCATTTTGAAAAGGCCCGAATCCTGACCTTCCTTCCACAATTTGAATCCTCGATTGGTTAATGGATTGCGCTTAAAGGTCTCATTAACTGTCTCATAGAAATAAGACTGAAACCCACTTTCCTTAATCTTTTCAAAATCAGGATTGGCTACAAGGCAGTTCGCAGTAATTACAGGGTGATTGTCATGCTGATCGGTGAATTTACTGAGCGTTTCAAACAGCAATTCAAGGTCATCATTGCTTTCGAGAGAATCAAATCTTTCATAAGCATTGCGATCAATCGGATATCCAGCTTTCAGGCATTTCTCATAAACTTCACGCGAAGGCATGCGAATACTGCCCCAGTCATCCGATTCAATAACAACAATTTTTCGATTGGTGCGCCAACCTCTTAGATTACGGAAGTAAGGTGCTAACCAGGATCGCAGATTGCTCATTTCTTCCCTGCCAAAATTAAGTCGCCCAATTCATCAGATGTTATAAATTCCACCTCAGGCCATCTTTTAATAATCTCTCCCAAAAGCACCTTAAGTTGCCGCAAGGTCTCCTCCCTGTTTTCAGGGTGTAACCAGCCAATATAATTTACCCGGTGGGTACTAATGGTGGCGGGCTTGTGAAGTCTGAATGCCATTTCAATGCTTTTCAGACAAGCATTTACATTATCCTGATCAGGAAACTGCGAAGGCTCAAAACCTCCATTTCGCGAAAGATAAATCTGTCCCAACTTGTTCTGCTTTCCGAGAAATCTAATATGAGTTTTATACTTCCCATCTCCTAAAGGTTCTTTTTGAAGTTTATCAAGCACTATGTATTTAATCCCTTTATTTTTTAGCGTAGATTCTAAAGCAAGATTAAACGGGCCGTTGGTAGGTACAAAAAATGTTGGCTGATATCCATGTAGTTGGATAAAAAGATCAATCCCTTCTGTAATTACAGAATGCTGATATCCAATATCTGAGGGAAATTCAAGGTCAAATGCAGCCTGGTAATCAGATTTTATTAAAGGGGAATAAATGCCCCATAAGCCGAGATCAAAACCAAGTCTTGTATGTTCATTACCTGCTCGCAGGTCTCGCATCCAGCGCTGAACATTCAAGTGTTCGCGGCCATGGAATTGCGGCACGAACAGGCGTTTCTCCACACCTTCCTTCCAAAGCTGATGAACACGATCATGTTGAGGATACCGTTTCAGCGTTTCACTAAATGGCTCACAAAAATATTTCTCAAAATTAGCTGCACGTATTTTATCAAAATCAGGATTTGCAACCACATTTACGCCGGTGAAAACAGGATGATTGCCTTTATAGTCTTTAAATTTTACAAGAACTTCAAATAAATTTTCCAAATCAGCATTGCTCTCAAGTGCATCGTACTTACAATATGGATTATTTTCGATGGAAATTCCAGCACTCACCAATTGTTGGAAAGCTTCTTTTGATGACATACGAATGCTCCCCCAGTCATCTGACTCAAAAACAACGATTTTCCGTTTGGTACGCCAGCCAGGGAGGTTAGAGAGGGTGTATCTGAGTGTTTGAAAGAATGACATATTATATCTTCAAAAATTACAAGAAAGATTTTACAAACTCAATAAGCGGCGTATTGTCCTCAAAAATTAAAGCAAAAATTGGGTTGCCAATAAAAGTAGAGATACCCATAAAATCAAAACCAACCCTAATGCTGAATATGCAATAAAAGATTATGAGTGGCAGAGTAACAATTCTTACTATTTTTAGCGGTAAGTTCAGGCGATACTTTGAATAATAAAATAATAAAGTGGCGACACTTAACATGTTGGCAACCGAAAGAAATCTTCCACCTGAAGGAACTAAAGCTGCCAGATTTGCCCAGCCATAGAAAAACAGCGTAAAGCAAAGTAAAAAAAACAGGTTTTTATCCTTTTTTATAAACCTACGACTATTGATTATAGTAAATATGAGCAAAGAATACAATGCTATTTTCAGTGCAATTCCCGAATAACTGACATACCAAACAACTTCCTTTGCCACTTTTTCTATTCCATAGGCATAATCATCGTTTGTATAAGAATTTACGCGATCCTGAAATATTTCAGGTAAAAAGCTTAAATTACTTCTAACAGTAAAAAGATTTACCTCTGAAACAAAGATTGTGACTATGAAAAATACTAAATATAGCGGTAGTTTTTTGGGAAGTAAAATATAAATTAACAAAAGAGCTACCGGAAAAAGAAAAGAAAAATGCACAAGGATTGAACCTGCAGCCCAAATTAGGCCTTTACGATTGTCTTCGTAAAGAAACAATAAAGCCCCGTATATAAATATCTGGGCTGCAGTGTACATGCGTACTCCATTGATATACCAAATCGGAATGATCAGCATAAAAGCCAGTATAAAAATAAAATTAATAGCATTAATTCTGCCTTTTAAACGGTCAAGAATTATCCAAAGATTATTGGCATAGAAATAGCCGAATACCAGCGCAAATATTGCAAAAAGGTAATGTGGATTGGCAGTAAACAAAGACACAATCCATGTAAGTAGTGGCTGATAAATATCCACATAACTCGTTTCATACGAATACAGGGAAGCCCATAAATTATCAAAACTTGGTGTCAATTCATGCATATCAGCCAAAGCAATCGCATACCGCGCTGAATCAGCACCACCTAAATCTTTTGATATAACAAACACAAACCCAAAATATGCGCAAAATAAGATAAAACCTTTCTTAGCGCCGGGGGCATTAAAACTCTTTAAAGAAGTCAAAAGAAGTGCAAAAGGCCATACCAGAAATAATAAATTAACAGGCAATGCTTTTACCTTTGAAACTTTACGAGAATAAGACGTTACTTGTGTATTCATCAATAACTAAAGTAATTTGACAAATTGCTTTACAACATTTTTTATGTTATACTTTTGAATATCATCTATATTGAGCTTATTACTAAAGTCGCCAAAAAAGAATTCCCCAATTATTTCTGGTTCAACACCTGCTTTTATATTTAATACAGGCTTTCCAACCAATGCATAATCAATTAATTTACTCGGAACCTGTACACCGGTGTTGTTGTCAAAATTAACCAGAAAGTCCATCATGCTAAGTGTTTCTAATAGTTCCTTCCTTGGGATATAATCTCGTATTTCAAGTCTCCCATTCAGTTTTAATTTATAGGCTGCTATTAATTCGGGGGTGTTGGTATATACGATAAATTTAAAATCACGTTCAAGCGCAGTCAGATGGTCAAGAAATGGCCTGGGATCCCGAATTTTCGGGATGAAACCACCTGCATAAGCGAATGTAGGTACTTCATTCCGGACAGGTTTGTCTGAACCTTCAATGACATCAAATTTAAATCCTTGAGGAATAATTTTTATTTTGTCCTGAAATTCATCATAATAACCACTTCTGGCAGATTCAACCGGGATACTTATATAGTCAGCCTTTCTCATAAACCACTTTTCAATATATTTAAAATAGAAAAGTTTTTTAAAACTATCGGTTTCGCACCCCATGTATGGATCCCCACAGTCAGCTACCCATACTTTCGCAATCTCATGATTTTCTCTTCGCGATGCAGCTACTCCCCAGTGAACCGGATAAGGAACTGCGCTTGATATCATTATATCGTAACCATTTTCATTTTTCAATGCTTTTTTTAGCATGAAAACCAGCTCAATATCAGGATATTCTATACTTAGTGAAACGATTCTATACACAGCACGTGTTATAAAGGATCCTAATTTTGAACTTCCAAAATCCGGAGATTTCCACCTGCGTTTACCAATATCCTTTAATGTAATACTAAATTCCCTCGCAATTCGATTATAATCGGTATCTTCAAATTCCGTCAATACCACGACATCGTGTCCTTGTCGGGCAAATTCTTTTGCTAACTCTGTAGCTCTGTTTGCACGTGGAGAATTTTGCGGATAGAAAGGTGCGGAAACAATAAGAATCCTCTTCTTATCCATTACAAATAGAATTTATGTATTTTACAATTCTTTCTGCTGCTTTCCCATCCCACAATTCCGGTATTCCCCCTTTTTTCCATTCTCCGGCAAAAAGTTTGTCTAAGGTTGGTTTTATGGCTGACGGGTCAGTACCTATCAATTCATTGGTGCCAATGGCGATGGTTTCGGGGCGTTCGGTATTATCACGGAGGGTAATACAGGGAATACCCATCACAGTGGTCTCCTCAGTAATGCCACCAGAATCGGTAATGACGGCTTTAGCATTTTCAACTAAGTAATTAAATTCCAGGTAACCAAGCGGTTCAACAATTTTAAGGTTATCTGCTGAAATTCCCAGTTCACTGAAAATTTTAGCTGTGCGCGGGTGAATGGGAAAAACTATCGGAAGATTATGTGTATTGGTAACAATTTCATGCATAAGGCTTTTTAACTTCTCGGCTTCGTCCACATTGGCAGGGCGATGCATGGTAAGAACAAAATAGTCACCTTTATTTAAATTAATCGCATCAAAGAAACCAGGTTTGTGAAACCTTTGGCGATTAGCAAGTAAGGTATCTATCATAACATTGCCAACAAAAAATATCTTATCGTTTGTTGCACCTGTTTTACGCAGGTTTTCATTGGCCAGTTTAGTGGTGGTAAAAAAATAATCAGCCAGAGCATCAGTAACCATGCGGTTGATTTCCTCGGGCATGGTTAAATCCCAGGAGCGGATACCTGCTTCTACATGTGCCACTTTGGTTTGAAGCTTTTTAGCTACAATACTACATGCCATTGTACTGGTGACATCACCCACTACCATAACTAAATCGGCTGGGTTGGCCAGTAATTCTTTCTCAAAAGCCACCATGATGGCTGCGGTTTGTTCGGCTTGTGTGCCACCTCCGCAACCCAAATTGGCATCGGGAGTCGGAATATTGAGTTCACTAAAAAAAGTATCACTCATCTTTTGGTCGTAGTGTTGACCAGTGTGAATAAGACGATAATTTATACTAATATTTGATTGCTGACCTTTTTCAATAGCATGTATTATAGGGGCTATTTTCATAAAGTTAGGGCGGGCACCAGCAATTATTGTAATTTGCATACTATTTTTCTACTTGAAAAACCTTCATCCAAATACCAAAAGAAATAAGACGCCAATAATCATAACTAAATGGAATCTTCTTATTCTGAACATCCAAAAGGAATTTAACTGCGTTTTCTTTATCAATTATGCCATTAGAATAATTAGCATATTCTAAGAATAAATCAATAAATTCTTTTTTATAATCTTCAGTAAACCATCTTTCTTCCGGTGTTATAAAGCCCTTTTTATCTTTTCGCTTACGCACTTTTTCAGGAAGTATTCCTTTCAATGCGGAAACCATGATTTTTTTACTTTCATCTTTAGCATCCAAATAATCAACAGGTAAATTCATAGTAAACTCAACCAACCTGTAGTCAAGAAATGGCACTCTTGCCTCCACCGAATGAGCCATGGAGTTTCTATCTTCCCATTTAAGATAACGGGGTAATGGATTATGATTTAATTGATGCTTTGAAATCTCAAATATAGAATCAAACCTACCTCGTGGCATTTCATTTAATGAAACATTTTTTCTAAAACGGGTGTCAATTGTATTAAGTATCCCTTTTGTAGCTGGATTATATTTCCTAAAAATATCCTTTACACTTTTTGGTAAATTGTTGCCATTGAAGATCAATTTAAAGACTTCAGATACTTTTTCAGAATATGGTTGTCCTTTAAATTCCAGCATTAACTGCTTAAGATTAAGGTTAAAAAGGAGTTTCCTAAGTCTAAATTGTCTATAAAATCCATAACAACTCAGATATTCATCAGCTCCTTGTCCATTTAATAAAACTGTACTATTGTTTTTCTTTGAAGATTCGAAAACATGGTAAGCTAAAAAAATTGCTTGTGACTGATATGGCTCATCATGATGCCATATAAGTTTTTCAGTCATTTTGAATACATTTTCTCCTTGTGGATAAATAAAATGTGCATCAACATTAGTATGTTTCACCACTTCGTCCATCCACTTTTTTTCATCAAAGCGTTCATCGGTAGAGCAAGATGAAAATGTCTTTTGCAAGTCTGCTTTGTGCTCTTTTTTAAGTAAAATATTCACATAAGAAACAATTGATGAAGAATCAAGTCCGCCCGATAAGGCAGACCCAACAGGAACATCTGAACGTAAATGCAATTCTATGGCAGATTTAAATAAGTTGAGGAATTCCACTTTGGCATCTTCAAAAGATCCCGTGTATCCTTTATATGCGATATCATACCAGCGCTTGGTAGCTAGTTTATCTCCATTTTTTGCTAGTTGATCAATAGTTATTTTAATGCAATGACCTGATTGAATCTGATTTACGCCTTTGAACATGGTTTCTTCAGAATGATCAGTTAGCGCATAAATCAAATATTCATACGCCCTTTGATGATTCAATTTAGCAGTCCAATCATCAAGAACTGTAAACTGCTTTATTTCACTTGCAAAGCAGAAATTACCTTCTGGAGAAAACCAATAATACAATGGTTTAATTCCAAATCTATCGCGGGAAAAGAAAAATTCTTTATTTTCAGAATCATAAATTACAAAAGCCCACATTCCATTAAATTTATACTGACAGTCTGTTCCCCACTCATGGAATGCTGCCAGAACCACTTCCGTATCACAATTCGAAACAAAGGTGTATCCTATAGATTTAAGTTCTTCGCGTAATTCAATATAATTATAAATTTCACCATTCAATACAATCCAATAGCGATCGTTAAGATATGACATTGGTTGATGCCCGGCTGGCGATAAATCTAAAATAGACAACCTTCTATGGCCAAATAAGATGACAGCTTTTGCATCCTTTATGCTTTCAATTGGCTTTACAGGCAAATAAGACAAATCATCTTCATGATAAACAGTTTCCGGGGTATCTTTACCCCCATATACCACAAATTGATCATTAATATTTTTCCAGACTACAAATCCCTCATCATCCGGACCCCTATGGTTGATTATATCCGTCATACGTACAATTTGTTGTACATTGACTCCTGAGGCATTGATAATTCCAGCTATTCCACACATAACCTATAAATTATTATATATTGTGATAAGTTTTTGAGTTAATTTTTTAACATCATGCTGGCTTTCCACAAACAACCTGGAGCTTTTTCCTATTTCGGCAAGCATTGCAGGATTATCCAACAACAGTTTAATTGAATCATAAATACAATCCGGATCCGCATGGATTATTGGAATTTCATCTCCATAATCAATATACTCAAAATATGATTTCCTAATAGAGCAAATTACAGGACGACCTATGGCCATTGCTTCTATAGCAGCAGTACCATACCATCCACCCATTATTTGATCTATAAAAATATCACATTCAGCATATTTAAGTTTTAATTCTGCATGATTAACACCGGTTATTCTTTGGTAGATAAAACTATACCCTTCATGTTTTAGCTTTTCAATAGCTTCCTCTATATATGTTGTTCCTTTAAATGCTAAATCTGTTGGGGCGTGAAAAATCTTTGGTATCTTATTACCTGGATGACCGATAAAATTATAATGTTCCAAATCAATTGCCAGGGGCAAGACCACAGAGTTGGGTACAAATTCTGAATAGCACGGTGCACAAACAAATTGCAGGTCTGCATATTTTGTTTCATGGTTTAATCTTCGCTTAATTCGATCATCGTATTCATAAGGATTGCTATTCCCAATGAAACCCGGCATATTGGTCCATTTGTATTTTTCTACTGAAATTTTATAACCCTGAACATCATTACCTAAATAATGAAAAATAATTTTTTTTCCTAACAATTTATAGAAGTATAGATCTGTCTGTTTTGGTAAAAGTGTCGTTCCAAAATAAAAATGATAAATATCATATTTAAAAATGCTACTTATTTTTAAAAGCAAATTTATAGAATGTCTATACATTTTTTGAATAATGCTGCCACCATGTTTTAGTTCTATATCCGTGAGCCTTTTGTATATGTCAGGATTAACTATTGAAATAGCATCAACCCCTTGATTTCGCAATTCTTTAGCAAAAAAGCCAGCTTGCGTCCCATAATTTACAAGACCATGAAAAACCCTTAACTTCTTCCCTTTCATCTTCTGTTTGTGATTTTTGTTTTAATTATAATCATTAATCCCAATCGTTTATCCAACTCTTTCCATGAATACCAGGAAGAAGCCCCAATTAAAACTACCCCAATAAGATAAGGATAAGGATAGTTCATAAATTTAACTGCCAGAAAACTAAGTAAAGCCAATCCCAATTGAAGGGAAAATATTTTTATAAAGTTTACATCGAAAGAAAATTCAAATTTTATTTTAGCTACCAGGTAAACCTGAATAAGGTGGATGAAAAAGGAAATTAAAAACGACAAACCAAGTCCGGTTAAACCTAAATAGTAATATCCTAAAAGGTTTAATCCCAAAAGATAAGAATTGGTGACCAACTCATTCCAGAAGAAAAGTTTACTGGCACCTTTAGCCAAAAATATAAATGCAATTGACCAGCTTGCTGCTTTAAAAAACATTCCAAGAGCCGCCCAGTAAATCATAGCAGTAATAGGCAAAAATTGTGTTGAGTACAATAAGATAACTACCCAATTTATAAAAACCAGGAAAACAATTAAAATAGGCGCAAGAATAAGCAAAGCAATCTCAGCTTGCTGGTTTATTACATTTTGGCTATCTTTATTGCTGTGCGCTACGGCGGAAAGCCGGGGGTAATAATCAGTGCCCATGGCAGTAAAAACCATTCCAACGTATGTATTGATAATGGCAAAGCCTGCATTGTATAATCCTACTTGTTCAATACCTCCATTGTTGCTGATAAAAATCCTGACAATATAGGAAGCGCCCAATGTAATAAGTCCACTCAGGCTAATCATAAACCCCATTTTTAACATTCCCTTGCCTTCAGCAAGTGTTCGAGCCTTTGAAACAAAAACAGGTTTTATATCTAATTTATGTGCATAATACCAGGTTAAAGCCAATGTAGTGATGGAAGTAACAATAATTCCCGGTACAATGCCTTTAACTCCATAAAAATAGTACAACGGCACTGTTGTAAAAAGCCCGATGATGCTCCCGATCATACCAGCTTGTGCCATATATCGTATCTGCCGCATTCCACGAAGCAAAACACTCTTTCCATCACTTATCTGGTTGAGCAATAATGTTATGGAAATCCAGATGAAAGCAAAGGTGTAATCGCGGTTACCGAAGGTTACCTCACTTAGCCATGGGGAAAGTGCTGCAGTAAGGAAGGCCCCAAGTAAGCCGGTAACCCATACCCATCGCCTGAAAACTTTGGCAACAACGGCAAGCCTCATTTCATTTCCTGTGCTGTGTGCGGCGGAAATGTCCTTTACAGCGCTTGTAGAGAGACCAAAATTTGTTAAGGCAGCAACAAATCCGGTGGTGGAAGTTAGAAGCCCTGATATTCCCATGCCTAAAGGGCCCAATAGAACCGCAATAAATTTAGAACGGATAATTCCTATGATAATTTGAAAAACCTGTACTCCACCAAAAATGGAGGTGGCTTTCATTATTTGGCGATAGGATGTTTGTTGATCAGACATTACAGATTTTTGATAATTTTTGCAGGTATTCCTCCAATGATAACATCAGCGGGATATTTCCCAGAAACAACAGCTCCTGTTGCAACTATGGTGTTATCGCCAATCTCGGAATTTTTTAGGATTGTAACATTATTTCCCAACCATACATTTTGACCTATAATTATTTTTCCAATTACACCCACTTTTTTTCTTTCATTTGGATTAATTCCATGAGCTTCATGATCCATTATTGTAACATACTGTCCTATCATAGTGTTATCTCCAATTTCTATATAATTTGCGGCACAAAGCATTATGTTGTTGTTGGTAGAAATATTGTTACCAATTTTAATTCTTGCCTCCTTATTCCGGGCTTGTAACTCAATACTACCGCCACGATGAAATCCACCAAGTTTATATCCAAATGAACATCTCTCTCCAATTTCAACTATCCCTGCTCCTTCACATATGGTTATTTGATTAAATGAGGGGAAATCGGATAAAATAATTCGATGTCTAATCAAATTAACTTTGTTTGGAGCTATAAAATTAAAATATCTTCTAAAATACAATCCCAACCAGTTAATGGGTTTTCTATATAAATAGTATAAAAACCTTAACAGATTAAACATGATATTGATTTATTATTTCTATAATTGACTCTACTTCAACATCAGTCATTATCGAACCGATTGGCAAACTCAAAACTTCGTTATGGATTTTTTCAGTTGTCAGAAAGCTTAGATTGTTCCATTCCTTATAAGCCAATTGCTTATGTGGTGGGATAGGGTAATGGATAAGTGTTTGAATACCATTTTCGGTAAGGTATTTTTGAAGTTGATCGCGATGAGGAGTGCGAATGACGAAGAGATGCCAAACGTGGGATTTCAGATTGCAGATTGCAGATTGCGGATTTGTGAAAACTGGTAATAAAACAACTGGATTTGCAATATTCTTGCAATAGTACTCTGCTATTTCACGACGGCGTTGGTTTTCTGCATCCAGGTATTTTAATTTAACATCAAGGAAAGCGGCTTGAATTTCGTCTAAGCGACTGTTTAGACCCTGGTATTCATTCTGGTATTTGACTTTGCTGCCGTAATTGGCTATGGCTCGTACAATTTCTGCCAGATGGTCATCGTTGGTGGTTACTGCTCCGGAATCGCCTAAGGCACCAAGGTTTTTGCCAGGGTAGAAGCTGAAACCGGCAGCGTCGCCAAGGGAACCTGTTTTACGATTTATGATTTCAGATTTCAGATTTCCAATTGAATATATGGCTCCAATCGCCTGTGCGTTGTCCTCGATGATTTTAAGCTTGTGTTTTTTTGCAATGACTTCTAATTCTTCGCTCCAGCATACCTGACCATAAAGGTGAACCACCATAATGGCACGGGTGCGTAGGGTGATGTGTTGCTCAACTAAAGAAATATCGAGGTTATAGCTATTGATATCAGGTTCCACCAACACTGGTTTCAGGCGGTTGTCGGTAATGGCAAGGATGGTAGCTATGTAGGTATTAGCGGGTACAATCACTTCGTCGCCTTCCTGCATGATGCCCATTTCAATGTAGGCCTTCAGGATTAAGCGCAAAGCATCCAATCCATTAGCTACTCCTATGGCATGTTTAACACCTATGTAATTGGCTAAGTTCGTTTCAAATTGCTTTACACGTTCGCCCAGCAAGTACCATCCGGAGTCAATTACTTCAGCAGCCACTTGCTTTAGCTCAGCGGTGTATTGGGCATTTATTTTTTGGAGATCGAGAAATTTAATCATTAATTATGAAATATCAAATTATTTTAGCTAATTGAAAAAACATGTGAAACCTGGCCCAGCCTGCATCCTAAAGTTTCGTATGTATAGATTACAGCCTTATTTGTTGAGGCGGGGTGCATAAATGCATATTCTGCTCCTTGCGAATGTAAGTAATATGCCATTTCTGAAATAAGTTTTTTGTACCATCCTTTGCAAGTCTTGGATGAAACCGCTGATAAAACCATAATAGATGGCTTTGCGCCAATTACAGGCCAATCCTCTTTAAGAAATTTAGCAGTTAAAAATGCATCCGGAGGAGTGCCTGGTTCATTCGGTAGCATAGTATAATCAGCAAAACCTTTAATTGATTCCTCAATAAAAGTTGCAAGAAACTCATCCGCTTTTTCCTGGCTAAAAATTGGGTCTGCATGAAACCTGTCAAAAGGATTCCTCATCTCACTGGCTACACGTCTTAGATTAGGTATATCTTCAACTTTAGCTTCTCTTACCGGGAATCTTTCATGATTGTGTTTATTCAGATCCAAATAATAAGTCATCCTGGTTTCAATCATTCTGAAACCCGCTCC
>JBBQIQ010000124.1:0-11893 GCA_038325075.1 Bacteroidales bacterium
ACATATATTAAAAAATTAACAGCACCAACCTACCTGCATGAATTAATAGCACAAAAAAGATGGAATAAAAATTCGTATTCTGCTCCTTTTGGTGGTGTAGGTCCATATTGCATGAACATAGAAATTTCTCCCATAAATCCAGACATAGTTTATATAGGTGGTTACAATATGGATTCATTGAATATAAGTAATCCTGGTTTATTTGGCGGAATACATGTCGGATCATTGCCTGATAGCAGATTCCATGTAGATCAGAGAGTATTCAAGTTAGTGAATTCGGAAGGTGTTTTATACTTATATAGTGGAAATGATGGGGGAGTTTCACGGTATAATTGCAATAACAAAACAATGATAAGTCAAAATGGATTGGGGCTTGATAACCTTCAATTTTATGGGATAGGATATAGCCCACTTTTGCCAGAATTCTATATTGGTGGAACCCAGGACAATGGTGTACTTGGTAATGGGAACAATAGTTGGGGTGTATCAATGGTTGGAGATGCTTATGATGTTATTATTGATCCGATTTCACCGAATATTGTTTATTGTGCAAGCAATGGTGGGTCAAGAAGCATCAGAAAGTCAATCGATTATGGGGAAAACTTCCCGATTTCTCTTGATATTGGATTACCAACAAACCTTCTTCTACATAAAGGACTAAATGATCGTCCATTTATTATGTCGCCATTCGATCATAATAAATTATATGTATGCTACGAAGAGATATATTACAGATTGATCGGAAGTTCGAGCTCATGGACTAAAATAACTGATTTTCATAATTTACCTAGCGGAAACACAGTTAACAATACTATGTCAGCAATTGCATTAACAAAAGCTGACCCGGTAACTATATATGCAGCTTATGCGGGTGCTACATGGAGCAGTTCAAATACAAACTCAAGGTTATTTGTAACGCAAGATGGTGGACAAAACTGGATTGACTTGTCGAATAGCATACGAAATATAATAGAAGACAGAGGAATTACCGATATTCATGTATCCCCGGAAGATAAAAATAAGGTATGGATTTCTTTCATGGGATATAAAGCAGATGGAAATGGAAATTCAATCGACAAAGTACTATACTCAGAAAATGGTGGCCAGAGTTGGACGGATATTTCCTTCAATCTACCCAATCTCCCTGTTAATTGCTTAAATGGAATTAATCTGAATCTGAGGCACCGGTTGCTTTTAGGAAATGATCTTGGCATTTTTATGTACGATGAAATTGCCCATTCATGGGAAAACATTGGTAATGGATTGCCAAATTCACTTATCTATGATATTGAAGTTAACCAACCTGGTAGAAAAATACTTGTAGCAACCTATGGCCGTGGAATATGGTCAACTGATATTCCTTGTGAAGCTGAATTGGTTAACATTGAATTTGAAGGAACCAAGGTATTTAACTCAGATTACATTGTAGATGGCAATTTAAAACTGAAAAACGGATGTAACCTCACTATAAAAGGTGAAATCAGTTTTAATAAAAATTCTAAGGTGAATGTAGAGCGTGGTGCAAAATTAATACTTGATGGTGGTAAATTAACCTCATCTTGTGGCGAAACCTGGCGTGGCATCGATGTTTGGGGCAATAGTAACGTAGCACAAATACCCACCACCAATCAGGGCCATATTCAGATTATAAATGGGGGTACCATTGAAAATGCCGAATGTGGAATCCGGACATGGAAGCCAGATGCACTGCCCGATGGTTCGGAATCGCTTGATCCGGATAAAGATTATTTTGGCGGTATTGTGTGGGCAAGCGGAGCTGTTTTCAAAAACAACAAAACAGCCGTTGAGTTTATGCCTTATGAATTTCATAATTACAGCTACCTTACCCAGTGTACATTTGAAACTACAGCAGCTTTACCCGATGGCTCTTTGCCCGATTATTTTGTAAAACTTGATGGTGTTAGTGCGGTTAGCATTACCGGCAATGATTTCAATAATACCTATACCGGTTACACCAATATAAATGAACGGGGTGGTGGTATCTATGCTTTTGATTCAGATGTGTTGGTCGATAAGGTTTGCACAGGCCAGGTTATGCCGTGTAATGAATATAAGGAGAGTACCTTCTCCGGTTTGTACCGTGGTATTTATGCTTTTGGGGCTGGAAGGCAACGAACCGTCAGAATTCAAAATTCTGATTTCTCAAATACTGTGCGGGGTATATATCTGAGTTCTATTGATTTTGCTGATGTCAATCTGAATAATTTCCAGGTATGGAATGAAGTTGTTGGGCTTAACCCACAAGGTTATAGTGTTTACATTGATGCCAGCACAGGATTCACAATTGAGGAAAACGATTTTACCAATCCGGAAACTTCCCGCAAAGGTATTGGCCTTATAATCAACGAATCAGGCGCAGATAATAATCAGGTTTATAACAACACTTTCACAAATCTGAATTTTGGGACCATAGCACAAGGATATAACCGGTCAGGAGGTTCAACGACAACCGGCCTCTGCTATAAATGTAATGATTTTGTTAACAACGATAACGATATCAGGATAGCAAGACGAAATTCCAATGCTTTGACCCAGCAGGATGGTATCAAGTATTACCAGGGAGCAAATATACCGGGTGATCACCTTGCTCCTGCTGGTAATACTTTCACAACGGTTACCAATTCAAAGGATATCAGCAATTCCTGTAATTGGATTGTCTATTATCGTCATCATTTTGGACCAGCTTCATTGCTTCCCAGCCCGGCAGATCTGACTACAAATTACCAGGTATTCGGCACAACCTATACCAAAAGCGTTTCATGTCCATCTCATCTTGGCACAGGAACTGAAAAAGAAGAGGTGAAAGCAGCATTGGAATCGGCAGAAGCAGAAGCAGAAGCCACACAAGTGGTACTCACTTCGTTGGTCGATGGCGGTTCAACCCCCGAACTTCAAACAGAAGTGATCACCAGCATACCCGATGAAGGGATGGAACTGCGTGATCAGTTGCTGACAGAATCCCCTTATTTGTCTGATACAGTTTTGAAAACCTCTATTACCAAAGAAGATGTACTGAACAATGCGATGATCCGTGATGTAATGGTTGCCAACCCGCAATCGGCCAAATCTGCTCAAATGGTTGAAATGTTAGATGAACGTGTAAATCCAATGACGGATGAAATGAAAAACGAGATTCTTTCAGGACAAATAATTACCAGCGAAAAGGAAGATCTGGAAGCAGTGCTGTCATTTATGAAACAGGAAGCATGGTATAACTTTGGTGCTTTATGCCGCTTGTACGCCATTGACACATTACACACATGGAGTTCAGACACCATTGGTGTATTGTTTGCCAATGAAACATCGTTGGAATCACATTACAAATTGGCATTCTGGCATTTGTTTAAAGGCAATGCCAGTTCTGCAACCCAGGTACTGAGTAGCATTCCTGCAACGTTCACACTTGATGCTTCAGAAGCGGCTCAGCATGAACGTTATTCATTATTGCTCAACACGCTTATTCAACTATCCAATGATCCGGAAGTAGTGTTGGGAGCAGGAACCGATGTCGCCAATACATTGACTCAGTTAAATACAATGAGCGAAGATAAAACCGCAGCGATGTCGCGCAACCTATTAATCGCGGCTGGTTTGTTAAATTATGATGAACCCATTAAGTTAGATGACGTGTTAAAGACAATGCCGGTCTATAACCCGGCTATTAATGGTAAAGAATCTGCAAAACTGATAGTTTATCCAAATCCGGCGAATGACTTTATCACCATTGCATGGAATACGCCTGAAAACAGCAATTTGTTGCTGACTTTAACCGATGCAACTGGACGCACTGTTCATCAACAACAGTTGAATGGCCAGAACAATGAAACAATCCTGAATGTTTCCGGGTTTGTAAATGGCACTTACCGGTTGAGTTTGTCGGAAGGTAAAAAAATCCTTGCTACTGAATCTGTAGTTATTCAGAAATGATTTTAATGCTATACTGGTTTAAAGCTGCCCCGGAATGATCGCCGGGGCAGCTTTTTGAAGGAGAAGCCTGAAATCATATTTATTCCAGAATATCCAACGGTTAACGGTTTGATGAAACCATTTTCTACGACGACCTTATTTATCAACAATTTATTGTTTACAAATTTGTTAAATCCAAAAAGTTCTCTACCTTTGCACCCCTTTTAAAGCATAAGTCTGTCCGTGAACGGCCGTAACCTGAAACGTGAAAAGCTTATCTCTCTAAAGGACCCTGCCGTAATCATCTGAATCTCATGCCCGTGAATCAGTTGTTGGGACGGTTGTTTTATTGTTTTCAATAAAAATAAATTTACAAATGAACACATTAAGTTATAAAACTTTGTCAGCAACACCGGCTACCATTCAGAAGAACTGGGTACTGGTAGATGCAGAAGGACAGACGCTTGGACGTATGTCCACAAAAGTTGCCAATCTCCTGAGGGGAAAGTATAAAACCAATTTTACACCAAACCTCGATTGCGGTGACTTTGTGATAATCATTAATGCAGAGAAAATTAAGCTCACGGGCAAAAAAATGACCGATAAGGTTTATGTTCGTCATACCGGTTATCCCGGCGGGCAGCGTTTTGCGACTCCCTGGGAACTTCTGCAGAAACATCCTGAAAGGGTGATTGAATATGCAGTAAGGGGAATGCTCCCCTCCAACAAACTGGGTGATGCATTGTACAAAAACCTTAAAGTTTACGCTGGTTCCGAGCACCCACACCAGGCTCAGCAACCACAATTGATTAATCTTAATTCAATCAAATAAGTATGGAAGTGATCAACACCCTTGGCAGAAGGAAAACTGCTGTAGCCCGTATATATCTGAAAGATGGCAATGGAGTCATCACGGTGAACGGCAGGGATTATAAAGAATATTTCCCAACAGGTACACTGCAGTATGTTGTTACCCAGTCGCTTGAAGTTGCCGAGTCAATTGGCAAGTATGATATTAAGGTTAATCTTGCTGGTGGTGGAATTACCGGACAGGCCGAAGCGCTACGCCTGGCTATTTCCAAAGCCCTTTGCGAGATCAATCCTGAGTTTCGTCCCCCTCTGAAGGCTAAAGGCCTGATGCGCAGGGATCCGCGTATGGTTGAAAGGAAAAAACCGGGTCAGAAAAAAGCCCGTAAAAAATTCCAGTTCAGCAAGCGCTAATTCAACTTTGTGTTTAGTATCTAAATTGCCAGGACCTCTTTTCCTGTGCTGTGTGGCTTAGACTGAGCTACCTGGCAATTGAGTTTCACAGAATGTAAACAATTAACAAAAAATTAAATGGCAAGAACAACTTTTGAAGAATTACTGGATGCCGGTTCACATTTCGGCCATCTGAAACGCAAATGGAATCCCAACATGGCTCCCTATATCTTTATGGAGCGCAATGGCATTCACATTATTGACCTTTATAAAACTGTAGCCAAGATTGACGAAGCTGCTTCAGCGCTGAAACAGATTACCAAATCGGGTAAAAAAGTCCTTTTTGTTGCAACCAAAAAACAGGCTAAGGAAATTGTAGCCGAGCATGTAAAAACCATTGGTATGCCATACGTTACTGAGCGCTGGCCTGGTGGAATGCTTACCAACTTTGCAACCATTCGCAAGGCTGTTCGTAAAATGACCTCCATCGACAGGATGATGACCAGCCCCAGTTATACCAATATTTCAAAACGTGAGCGCCTACAGATTGCCCGTGAACGTGCCAAACTCGAAAAGAATCTTGGTTCTATCGCCGACCTTAGCCGCTTACCTGCAGCCATATTTGTAGTAGATATCAGCAAGGAGCACATCGCGATTGCTGAAGCCCGCAAACTCAACATCCCTACTTTCGCTATTGTTGATACCAATTCAGACCCCAATATTGTCGATTTTCCGATTCCGGCCAACGACGATGCCTCAAAATCAATTTCACTGATTATCGGTAAAATGGTTCAGGCCATTGAAGAAGGTTTGATGGAACGCAAGGTTGACCGCGACAAACGTGCCGAGGACGATAAGGAAGATGGTGGCGCCGGTTCGAGGAATTACGATCTCGACGATGAAGATGATGAAGAAGTTTCATCAACGGGTGATCGTTCACGTGCCAAACCTGCACCTGCCGGTGAAGCTGGTGACGAAGGCCGCAAAAGCAAGCCCGGTACCAGGAAACCATTGGGTCGCAAACCTGGCGGACCCAGAAAATAATAATAACTCAATTAACTGAAAATTTTTATGGCTAATATTACTGCTGCTGATGTAAACAAATTGCGTCAGATGACCGGTGCCGGAATGATGGATTGCAAGCATGCACTTCAGGAAAATGATGGCGATTTTGAAAAGGCAATTGATTACCTGCGTAAAAAAGGGCAAAAACTAGCGACCAAACGTGCCGATAAGGATGCCAACGAAGGAATAGTTTTGGCACGTACCAACGAAGCCAAGGATTTTGCCGCAATTTTTATGCTGAACTGCGAGACTGATTTTGTTGCCAAGAACCAGGAGTTTGTTGATTTTACCAATCTGATTATGGCCAAAGCCATTGAAAAGATGCCGAAGACCAGCGATGAATTTAAGGCTCTGGACCTTAATGGCCGCTCAGTAATGGACAACATTACCGAAATGGTTGGTAAGACCGGCGAAAAAATGGAATTGGCTCACTTTGAGGTTATCAGTGCCCCCAGGGTATTTGCTTACAACCATCCCGGAAACAGACTTGCAACCATCCTTGGATTAACCAAAGCCGGAGTTGAAGGTATTGATCAGGCCGGACATGAGGTTGCTATGCAGATTGCTGCAATGGCACCCGTTGCCGTTGACAAGGCCGATGTACCTGCCGTGGTGATTGAGCGAGAAATCGAAATCGGAAAAGAGCAGGCCCGTCTCGAAGGCAAACCTGAAGAAATGATCGAAAAGATTGCGCTTGGTAAACTGAATAAGTTCTACAAGGAAAGTACCCTGCTGAATCAGGAATTTGTCCGCGATAATAAATTAACGGTTCGTGAATTTCTGAATAAAATGGATAAAGACCTTACGGTAAGTGCTTTCAGGCGTTTTATGCTTGGCGCATAATAACTAAATTGTTTTTATTGAAAGGCCGGTGTTTACCGGCCTTTTTTAGTTACGTTAGGGCATGCGTAAGCCTGTTTGACTGGCAGACAGGCTCTGAAGAGTTAACAAGTGCCTTTAACTGATGGGGTAGATGATAGGACACGCGTTAGAAGGTAAGACGCGCGCCAACCTGAGGTGGGAAAAGACGTGCGCCTGCCTGATTTGACGGTTGGGTACGCGTCGGAAGATAAGACGCGCGCTAACCTGAGGTGGGAAATAGACGTGCGCCTACCTGATTTGACGGTTGGGTGCGCGTCAGAAAATAAGACACGCGCCAACCTGAGGCGGGATAAGACGTGTACCAACCTGATCAAATAGAAAAAGGCCACCGAAGCAGCCTTTTTGGTCGGGGGTCGTCATATGAAGTTAGAGTCCGAGTAGTTCTTTTACCAGCAATGAAATGGTTTTATTATCTGCCTTTCCGGCCAATTGCTGCGAAGCGGCGGCCATCACCTTACCCATATCCTTTATTCCAACAGCACCGGTTTCATCAACAATCTTTTTGATCAGTGATTTTAATTCTTCGGGGCTTAATTGCGATGGCAGGTAGGCAGATATGATATCAGCCTGAAACTTTTCAGCACCGGCCAGATCTGCGCGGTTTTGCCCCTCGTAAATCAACGCACTTTCACGGCGTTGTTTGACGAGTTTTTGAAGAAGTTTAATCTCAATTTCTTGAGTTATTTCGCCTCCACCTTCGCTGGTCATGGCAAGGAGCAAGGCCGACTTAACTGCACGCAACGCTTCAAGCTTATCCTTTTCACGGGCAAGCATTGCTTTTTTGATGTCTTCGTTTATTCGTTCTGTCAGGCTCATTAAAGAATCTGGTATTGGTGTTATGACAATTGTAAAATGATGTATCGAATGAAAAAGATTCATTCAATAATCGGATCTCAACCCGCCTGACCGGCCAAATTGGAAATGAATGTCAACTTGTTTGGTCAGTCGGGCAGGCTTTTTACTTTTTACCCGCCTGACCGGCCAAATTGGAAATGGATGTCAACTTGTTTGGTCAGTCGGGCAGGCTTTTTACTTTTTACTTTTTACTTTTTACTTTTTACTTTTTACTTTTTACTTTTTACTTGACCTTAGTCGGCCTTGTCGTGTAAGTATGAATTATTTTGCCTCATCTCAACCGACTTATTTTCCGTTTTGGTTAAGGTGTAGCGTGACACTTCCGAACTGTCGGACGGGGGTGTTTCGCGCAGTTCAACATTTCTGCGGAGATAGGCTGGCTGGTGTTCGAGTTCGGCCAATCCTTCAGGGGTGTTAACTTTAATACTTACCTCCTTAAACCGGGCTAAGCGTGCGTTGGCCCGTTCTTCCTGTTTTAGGGATTCCTCTTCGTCCCCGTTCAGTTTTTGTGGCTCGGTGCGGTAATCGCGCAGAAAATCAAATCCGGGCTCGGCCCGGCGGACTGGGTTTACCGGAGTGTAAACGAAGTTTTCTACAGGCTTGTCGCTGGTTTCCGCAGCAGATCCATCGGATTGGGAAGGTTTGATTTCAAAAGTAAAGGTACGTTGTGCTTCTGCATTCTCTTCTACTTTATCGGTCGTGATCTTTTTATCGTCTTCCTGGAGCTTATGAATCAGCTTTATTTCTTCCAGAGGCGCAGGTTCAGGCCTGACAGGTTCGATGGGTTTAGGTGTTGGTTCCGGTTTTGCATTCAATGGGTAAATAATTACTTCAGGCCTGTGCGCTTCGGGCATATCCTTCAGTTTGGAATCAAATCCGGTAGCAATCAGGGTAATGCTGATTTTGTTACCCAATGTTTCATCCGTTCCGTTGCCCCAGATAATATCGGCACCGGAGCCGGCTTCGTGCTGGATATAATCGGTAATTTCCATTACCTCGTCCAACGTAATTTCAGCCGTGCCTGATGAAATATAAAGCAGAATATTGCTGGCTCCCCTGATGTTGGCGTCATCGAGCAGGGGAGAAGTCATGGCCAACTGAACAGCTTCCAGTGCCCGGTTCTCGCCTTCGGCAACACCGGAACCCATGATGGCTTTGCCACTGTCTTTCATTACCGTTTTAACGTCCTCAAAATCAACGTTAATGTATCCGGTAACGGTAATTATTTCGGCAATTCCTTTGGCAGCGACGGTGAGAATATCATCGGCTTTGCTGAATGCATCGGAAAGTCTAAGGTCGCCTTCCAGTTCGCGGAGTTTATCGTTGCAGATAATCAGCAGTGTGTCAACTGATTTGCGAAGCTCATCTATTCCGGCACGGGCCTGCTGAATACGTTTACGGCCTTCGAATGAGAACGGAAGCGTAACAATGCCCACGGTCAGGATTCCTAATTCTTTGGCAAGTGCTGCAATAACGGGCGCTGCACCGGTACCGGTACCACCGCCCATACCGGCAGTTATAAACACCATTTTGGTGTTCGATTCGAGAATTTTTCTTATTTCGTCCAGGTTCTTCGTTGCAGCTTCTTTACCGACAGATGGTATTGAGCCTGCGCCCAGGCCTTTGTCGCCAAGTTGAACTTTAACAGGCACCGGGCTTGTATCGAGCGCCTGGCAGTCAGTGTTGCAAATCAGGAAGTCAACTCCACGAATCCCTTGCTTAAACATGTGCGTAACGGCATTGCTTCCGCCGCCGCCGACACCGATGACTTTTATGATGGACGACTGGTTTTTTGGCAAGTCGAATTTGAGCATATCTGGCATATTTTTGGTCTCCTAAAATTAGGTTAATATTAATGTTTACAACCCCTCTTATTTACTGTTTTTATCAACAGCCGTTTTGTTAATATCTTAGTTTCCGCCATCCTCTTCGAAGAACTTTTTTATCCCTTCAAAAAAGGATAATCTTCCGGTTTTTTTCTTCTTTTCTACCGGTTTGTCAGATTTCATTTGCTCCTTCTCAAAGCGTTGCAAACCGATGATTACCAGCCCGATGCCTGTTGCGTACATAGGGCTTGCCATCTCTTCGGGAACACCCGGTGCAAGGTGCTCATTCGGGTACCCGATGCGGGTATCCATACCCGTAATAAATTCAGTCAACTGAGTTATGTGTTTAAGTTGTGCACCGCCGCCGGTCAGCACAATACCGGCAATCAGTTTCTTTTCGTAGCCGGAATTCTTTATTTCGAAGTAAATGTGTTCGATAATTTCTTCCATTCTTGCCTGGATAATGCTGGCAAGATTTTTCAGGGTTATCTCCTTGGGCGGACGGCCGCGGAGCCCGGGAATGGCCACAATTTCCTCATCGCGGTTTTCGCTGGCCAGTGCCGAACCAAACTTTACCTTCAGGTCTTCGGCATGTTTTTTAATAATGGTGCAACCTTCCTTGATATCTTCTGTAATAATATCACCTCCGAAAGGAATCACGGCAGTGTGCCGGATGATGCCATCCTGAAAAATGGCGATGTCGGTTGTTCCGCCACCAATATCTACCAATACCACGCCGGCCTCTTTTTCTTCTTCGCTCAGCACGGCTTCGGCAGATGCCAATGGCTCAAGTAAAAGCGAATCGACTTCAAGGTTGGCTTTCTTAACGCACTTAAAAATGTTTTTGGCTGCCATGGTTTGGCCGGTAATGATGTGAAAATTAGCCTCAAGCTGATGACCGAGCATACCTTTCGGCTGCTTAATGCCGGTCTCTCCATCAACAGTATATTCCTGCGGGATAACATCTATGATATCTTCACCGGGGTTCATGGCCAGTTTGTACATGTTTTCGTTCAGCCCGTCGATGTCAGACTGGGTGATCTCAAGTTCAGCATTTGGCCTGATCACGGAACCGCGGTATTGGATGCTTTTAATGTGCTGGCCTGCAATGCCCACATTAACGGTGGCAATATCAGAGTCGGAACCTGCTTCGGCTTCTTTAATGGCTACTTTTATGCTTTGAACCGTATCTTCAATGTTGGATACCACACCTCTTTTAACCCCGATGGATTCGGTTTTGCCGAAGCCCAGTATCTCAATTTTATTGTTTTCATTGCGCCGGCCTACAATGGCTGCAATTTTTGTAGTGCCTATATCAAGGCCAACGATTATTTCTGAAGTTGCCATTTTATTTAGTTTTTGTACATACAATTTGAGCCCGGAATTTAAGGTTGATGGTTTTATAAGTATTCCAGCCGGTTTTTTTCATTCCATCGGTGTAAAACACTTTCAGGTTATCCAGTTTTTCTGTTATTTGAGTAGTGTCGCCCAGAATAATGGATTGCTGTCCGATTTTAGGGAACAGTTCGATTTCGCCCGCTTCGTTCAGAACCAATTGCTCAATCAGCGAATGGCTGAATGCGTCTTTCCTGACAGCCATTGCTGCGACATAGATCTTTTGCAGGTCTGCAGGGAGTTTTTTATACTGAACCTGTTCGGCATCATTCTTAAAATCTTTATTTATTTTGCCCACCGGCTTGATTTTCCCGCTGGCAATAATCACCCTTGCCGGGAATTCCAGGCTCAGGGGCATAAGGTATCCTTCTTCATCAATATAAAATTGGAAATCCTTCATATCGATCACTCTTACAACCGGGTTGCGTTGCCTGATTGTGGCTTTTACCAGCCCGTTTACACCAATTGTAATTGAGGCTGTTTTAACAAAGGGATTGTCAGTAAGGATCTTCTGAATTTTTTCAACTTCGATTTGTCCGATTTCCTGACCCCTTACTTTAATTTTGTTTTGTGTGATTTGTTGACGAAAATTCCCCTGCGTGACCAGAACCGGTGCATCATCGTAAATAACATCGATTTGAAATTTCGGGCAGATGAGCTTATCCTGCTTTTTATTGGCAAAGATGAACAAGCTGCCTGCACCGGCAACGATCATCATCCAGAAAGTAATTGCGAGGATTCTC
>JBBQIQ010000125.1:0-11871 GCA_038325075.1 Bacteroidales bacterium
TCCCTTTGAACAAGAATTACTTTGTACATAATTATAATGTCAAATATGTTGGAAAGTAACAGGAGAAAAAGTTAAACCATGCTAATTTAGAATGGATCATGAAGAATCAGTACCTGTAGAGAAAACATTGTAATAAAAAAAAGCCACCTTAACGGATGGCTGATTTATGTGACCCCGACAGGATTCAAACCTGTGACCTTCAGAACCGGAATCTGACATTCTATTCAACTGAACTACGGGGCCGGAAAATTTGTCGATGCAAAATTACAACATTTAACCAACTATAGCATTGCATGGAGATAATAATCCCTGATATTAAGTTCCCGCCTTTGACAAATCCCACCATGTATCCTCAAAAAAGTAAGCAGTCACCAGGTTTTGACGGGTAAACTCAAAATAATAATTAACCGGTGTAATGGTTTTGGGTGCATCGTGCCAGAGTTCACTTTTGGCCTCTTCCGGTTCAAAAATTGCGTGAACCCTGCTGTTGAAATCAAGCGGCGATCGTTTGCGGGAATCGCAGATTACGTAAAAAGGTTTCTTTGCTTCACGGCAAACCAGGCCGATGGGGTAAGTGCCCACCTTGTTGGTAAATCCATCGGTGAAAACATTATCGGCACCCATAACTGCAAAGTCAATTTCATGGATAAAACGACCGATTGCAGCCTCGTTGATGAAATGCACCTTACATCCAAGATCGCTCAACGCCCTTGCCTGTAATTTACCTTCATAAACCGGCCCCGACATGGTTTGATACACCGAAGGGAAAATATTATGCGTGGCCAGATGCTCGAACAGCACATGGATACTCGAACTATTGCTGTGCAGCAGAATCCGCTTGTTTTGAAATTTTACCAGGCGTTCCATTCTCTCGGCAGCCTGCCCTATACTTTCATTCCAGGTAAGGTTGTAAGTGCTGATAAACCGCTCAATCCTGGTAATGGTTTTTGCTACCGGCCATTCATTCTGGGTAGCCTCGTCGAGAAGATCGTAAAATTGCTGCATGAAATGGTGTAAAACAGCCAGATCCGGAAAATGGTTGGTAATCTTATCGAGATTCAACCGCAGATATTCCTTATCGATTTCCTTGTTGTTGATGTAAGTCTGGATACTTCGGATGATTTTATCGAGAATGGCTGCAGATCCTGAATAATTATCAGAAATCAACTCACGGATTTTTAATTCGAACGACATGATGTATATAATTGAAAAATAATCCTTTAGCTGTTGATCTATTTGCTTATGAACCCACCTGATATTCGAAATCAATCAAAAATGTTTACCTTTGCGAAGATAAATCATTCAGTCCAATTTAATTCAAACATTACAATGTCAGAAAGAATTTTCGATAAGGTTAAGCCCGGTGTAATTGCCGGCAGCGATGTACAGGAAGTTTTCCGTATTGCCAGGGCCAATGGATTTGCTCTGCCTGCGGTTAATGTAGTAGGAACCGATTCGGTAAATGCAGTAATGCAGGCCGCTAAGGAGGTAAATTCTCCGGTCATTATCCAGTTTTCGAATGGTGGTGCCCATTTTTATGCCGGAAAATTCCTGAGCAACGATGGTGAACGTGCTGCCATTGCCGGTGCCGTTTCAGGTGCAAAACACATCCACATGCTTGCTGAAATGTATGGTGTGCCTGTGATCGTGCATACCGATCATGCGGCTAAAAAGCTGCTTCCATGGATCGATGGATTGTTGGATGCCGGTGAAATACATTTCAAAGAAACCGGGAAACCGCTTTTCAGTTCGCACATGCTCGACTTATCGGAAGAGAGCCTTGAGGAGAACATCGAAATCTGCAAAAAATACCTCACCCGGATGAGCAAAATGGGGATGACCCTCGAAATTGAACTTGGTGTTACCGGCGGTGAAGAAGATGGTGTTGACAATACAAGCGTTGACAGTTCGAAGCTATACACTCAGCCTGCCGATGTGGCTTATGCTTACGAGGAACTGTTGAAAATCAGTGATCGGTTTACCATTGCCGCTTCGTTTGGTAACGTGCACGGGGTTTACAAACCGGGAAATGTTAAGCTACAGCCCGTTATTCTGAAAAACTCGCAGGACTTCATTCAGAAGAAATTCAATACCGTTGAAAAACCGGTGAATTTTGTTTTCCATGGCGGGTCAGGCTCCAGTCGCGAAGAAATCAGGGAAGCCATTTCTTATGGGGTGATCAAGATGAACATCGATACCGATACCCAATGGGCAACCTGGGAAGGGGTGATGAATTATTACAAAAAGAATGAAGGCTATCTTCAGGGCCAGATCGGCAATCCTGAAGGCGAAGACAAACCCAATAAAAAGTTTTACGATCCCCGCAAGTGGCTCAATGAATCACAGAAGACTATGATTGCACGTTTGAAGATCGCATTTGAAGATCTGAATAACATTGACAGGAATTAAAGTCAAGCTAAAAGTAAAAAGTTGAAAGTCTAAAGTAGGATTCATAGTTTAATTTGAATATTTTACTGTTTCCACGTTATTTTTTCATAGATAAACCACTCACATTATCTGTTTACTGAAAAGCCCCGGTTGAATATTCTACCGGGGCTTTTATATTGAATTGTAGTTTTTAATTATCTATCAATCAAGACATTGTCTACAAAAGTTTATAGACAAAATTTCTGCCCGATGGATTTTTATTTTAGACTTTTTACTTTTACTTTAGACTTTAGACATTAGACTTCCTCCTAATATCCCATCGAAATCAGAATCTCTTTCGGGTGAATGCTTAAAACGGGAATGGGTGAATGGTGCACCATTTGCTGGGCATAAGGGCCGAGCCACAGATTAATGGCGGTTTTTTCCTGTTCGGTCATGATCGAGATCAGGTTGGCGTCAATTTTTTTAGCGTACTCAATGGTGGTCGTGCTCAGATTTTCAGCCTCCATCTCAACAATCAGATGTTTTACACCACTCTCTTTCAGGTATTTGGCCGCCTGTTTTGCATAAATCTGTACTTTATCCCTTATTTCATCAATCACGGTTGTGAATATTGCAAGTATATGTACCTCCGCATCGAAAGCCTGGGCAAGTTCGCAGGTAAAAGACACTTTTTGCCTGGTTTCCATGGTGTTGTCCATGGGCATTACAATTGTTTTGAGATTACGGCCTATTTCAACGCCGGTGCGGATCGTAATAATCGGACAGGGTGCGGCTGTAACAATCCGGTTGGCATTGCTACCCATCCACAACTCCTCAAAACCCGATGAACCATGCGTGCCGGCTACTATAAGCCAGGCTTCTGATTCCCTGGCCTGGTTTACCACCTCTTTGTACACCTTGCCTTCACGGATAATATAGTCAATTTTTGTATCGGGAAGTTCCGGCCCGTATTTGTTGATCAGCTTGGTAAACTGGTGCTCAACCTCTTCAACCAGATCATCTGACATATCCGATGAAAGTATTGTCTTGGTTGTATAGGGGTTATTCACCCAAAGCATCAGTAAATTTGATCCGGAATGCCTGGCTATGCTTACGGTGTGCTCAAGAGCATTGATTGAGCAATCTGAAAAATCAACGGCTGAGATGATGGTTTTCATGGTTGGTCTTTATTTGATGGAATGACATGATATTTGGTTCAGCTAATTTAAAAAAAAATGGAATCCGAAACGCAGATAATTTTGTTTACGTTTTACCTCAACTTTTTCAGCCAAAATCTATTGTTACGTAAGGCGTTTAAAGTGCGGTGATCACTTACTCAAAAGTACTGGTCATCTGTTGTTTCTAATTGCAGGTATCCGTTTTAGTTGGGTCGGGGTAGTTGGTTTAGTCGTTATCAGGAGGGGGCGGGTTAATTTTGTCGGCAGTTGCAAATGCATTCGGATATTCGGTTTTAACAGATTTCATGAAGCCTTCAGCTTCGAGGCGGGTGCGGAAATCGCCGACCCTTACCCTGTAATAGGGCTCTTTGAACGAAAGATAGGCCCTTATTTCAGGATACTGGCCACTAAACCTGCTCAGCACCTCATTGGCCCTCCGTTTGGAATTGGCACCCGAATCGAAGAATATCTGAACGCGCCAGCCATCAAGCGTACTTTGGTGGCGGTTGAGGTAAATATGTTTATCAACAAGCTGATCAATACCCGGATCGGCAATAATCTCAACATTTCCACTTTGTGCGGAAACATTTATAGCGAAGAAAAAAATCAATAAGCTTACTACAAATAATTTCATGAATGATTAACGTGTTGAAATGGCATATATTTCTTTTGGCTGAATACTGAGCACCGGTATGGGCGAATGGTTAACCATTTGCTGTGCAAACGGGCCGAGTAAAATGTTGGAAGCCGTTGTTTCCTGTTCTGTCATAATAGCGATAAGGTCAGCATCAACTTTACCGGCATATTCAATGGCTGCATTGGTTATATTATCAACAAACATACTTTCGGTGCTGTAATTAATGCCGGCTTCGTCCAAAAACTTCTGAACCTGCCTCGCATAATTATCCACTTTGCGTTGCACTGCTTTTATGGTTGTGGTATAAAGTGCCAGAAGATGAACATCAGCCTGAAATGCTTTAGCAATCAGCACCGTGAAGGGAACCTTTTGCCTGGTGTCGAGTGTGCTGTCAATAGGCAAAATGATGCTGGTAATTCCTTCAGGCTTTATTTCGAAATCATGCCTGACTGTAATTACCGGACAAGGGGCATAGGAAACAATCCGGTATGCATTGCTTCCTATCCAGAATTCTTCATAGCCGGTAACACCGTGTGTGCCGGCAATAATCAGCGATGCATCATTGTATTTGGCCTGGTTTGCAATTTCCTGATAAACCTTGCCTTTCCGGAGTTTATAAGTAAGCTTGCCTGGCTTAAGTTTAGTCTTATGTGATTTCATGATGGCTTCGATATTTTTACTGGCCTCTTCACGAAACTCATTCACTTCCGGAGTAAAGGCAAAATCCGGGTTCGTGTGACTGTCAACCCACACCATGATCACATTGCTTTTCACGCGGTTGGCAAACTCAATGGCATAATCGAGGGCATGTAACGATCCCTTTGAAAAATCGATGGCAACAACGATGTCTTTCATGGCACTTGGTCTTAGAATTACAGATTGCTAATTTATTAATTATTTCGATAGCTTGCTTATATCCCGGCCCTAATCGCTTAATTTTCTTGCGATGCTATCCTGATCTTAAGCGGCATTGATTTAGCCATGCGAATTAAAAGAGATTTTGCCAAATAATATGATCACCTGATTTCAAAAATCTGCTTGTTTCGAATCGCAACAAAGCGATGATGCAAGTGTTTTATTTCTCTTGCGGTTCACCCGATGATTCGTCAGGTTACTGCTATTTTATTACCTTTGCTTCTCAATTTTAAGATGCATGAACAGCAACCTCGACGCCAACAGTGAGCACCTGAGCCCGGCCGAAAAAGAGATCGAAAAGGTACTTCGGCCCTCTGATTTCACTGATTTTTCGGGTCAGCCCGGGGTTGTTGAAAACCTGAGGGTTTTCGTTCAGGCGGCGAGACAACGGGGCGAATCCCTTGATCATGTCTTGCTTCATGGCCCTCCGGGCTTGGGCAAGACTACCCTTTCTCACATCATTGCAAATGAGTTGGGTGTCAATATCAGAATTACTTCAGGTCCGGTACTCGACAAGCCCGGCGACCTGGCCGGATTGCTCACCAATCTTGAGCCCAACGACGTTCTGTTTATCGACGAAATTCACCGCCTGAGCCCGGTGGTTGAGGAGTACCTCTACTCTGCCATGGAGGATTTCCGGATAGATATCATGATTGAAACCGGGCCCAACGCGCGAAGTGTCCAGATAGCACTCAACCCATTCACCCTGATCGGGGCGACCACCCGTTCGGGCTTGCTAACGGCACCGCTTCGTTCCAGGTTCGGAATCAATTCAAGGCTAGCCTACTACGATGCCGAAACACTTGAAAAAATTATCCGGCGCTCTGCCGGCATTCTTCGGGTGGAGATCAGCAACGATGCTGCAGCCGAGCTTGCCCGGCGCAGCCGGGGAACTCCACGTATTGCCAACCTGTTGTTGCGCCGCGTGCGCGATTTCGCCCAGATAAAAGGCAATGGCAACATCGACCTTGCCATATCACAGTATTCACTCAATGCCCTCAATGTTGATAAATACGGCCTTGATGAGATGGACAATAAAATTCTTTCGACCATCATCGATAAATTCAGGGGAGGGCCGGTTGGCCTCACAACCATTGCCACCGCTGTAGGAGAAGATGCAGGTACCATCGAAGAAGTGTATGAGCCTTTCCTGATTATGGAAGGCTACCTGATGCGGACCCCACGTGGCCGTGAAGTAACACCACTGGCTTATTCGCACCTTGGAAAATTCAAAACCGGAAGTCATCCGGAGTTGTTCTGACCCGTAACCATTGAATTTTCAGAATTGAACAATCAGCCTTCAAAGGGCTTTTAATCGTATTATGAACAGTAAGCCCCAATATACCAGCCTGATAAAACAAAAAGCCACCGGACTGGGTTTCGGTTTTTGTGGCATCAGCAAGGCCAGGCGGCTCGACGAGGAGGAGCCACGCCTCGAAAAATGGTTAAAAGAGGGCAGGCATGGTAAAATGGCTTACATGGAAAACCATTTCGACAAGCGCCTTGATCCGCGTTTGCTGGTTGATGGCGCTAAGTCGGTAATTTCGCTGATGATCAGTTACTTCCCACATGCAACCGACTCTTATGCATCCCCGTTCAAAGTGTCGAAATATGCCTGGGGCAACGATTACCATTATGTGATCAAAGAAAAGTTGCAAACCCTTGTCGATGCTTTGATTGCAGAAGCCGGACAAATCAACTACCGGATTTTTGTTGATTCGGCCCCGGTGCTCGACCGCGCCTGGGCTGTGAATGCTGGAATTGGCTGGATCGGAAAAAACACCATGCTGATAAGCCGGCGCAATGGTTCGTTTTTCTTTCTGGCCGAAATCATTACCGATCTTGAACTCGATTACGACAGCCCGTTTGGCGGAAATTACTGCGGCGATTGCTCCCGTTGTATCGATGCCTGCCCTACCGGGGCGATAACCGGACCGCGGCAACTCGATGCCTCAAAATGCATCTCATACCTGACCATAGAGCTGAAAGATGCAATTCCTTCTGAATTTCAGGGTAAAATGCAGGATTGGATCTTTGGCTGTGACGTTTGCCAGGATGTTTGCCCCTGGAACCGTTTTTCGATTGCAGGAAATGAGCCATCTTTCAGATCATCGGGAGAATGGACTGAATGGACAAAGAAAGAATGGCAAAACCTTGAGAAATTATCCTTCACGAAAGTGTTCGGCAGATCACCGCTTACACGGGCAGGGTTTAAAAAACTGAAAAATAACATTAGCTTTGCCGGTGATTCAGAAGAAAAATCAAATGAACAGGAATAAAATCAATATTGAAGTTAATTCGGAAATTGGTGTGCTAAAGGGTGTTATACTGCACACTCCCGGCAGCGAAGTGGAAAACATGACCCCAAACACGGTTCAGAAAGCCCTTTACAGCGATATTCTGAACCTCAATGTTGCCGGCAACGAATACGGCCAGTTCAGGGGAGTACTCGAGAAGGTTACTTCCACTTTTCAGGTGCGTGATTTGTTGAGGGATGTTCTGCACAACGATAAGGTTTCATCAGGGCTGGTTCAACGCATTGTTGAACACGAAAGGGTTGAATCAATCCATGAGAAACTGCTGGAAATGGATCCGGCAGATCTTTCTGTTGCTTTGATCGAGGGCGTTGAACTCAACAGGGACAATCTTTCGAAATTCCTGAGCAAGGAGCGTTTCGATCTGGAACCGCTGCACAATTTCTTTTTCACCCGCGATGCCTCCATCTCAATAGGCGAACAGGTGTTTATCAGTAAAATGGCCAGCCGCATCCGCGACCGCGAGTCCATCATTATGGAAGCTATATTCGATTACCATCCTTCATTCTCCACACAAACTGTAAATCCACTTTCAAGCAGGCACCTTTGTAAAGACTTTAGCCTCGAAGGTGGCGATTTCCTGGTTGCCCGTGAAGATATTATCCTTGTCGGAACCGGTTCGCGCACCACGCCCAAAGGCATTGACTTTCTGGTCGATCATTATAAAAAGGATAAAAAAGTCAGGCATATCATCGTTCAGGAGCTTCCGTATGAGCCGGAATCGTTTATTCACCTTGACATGGTTTTTACCTTCCTCGACCGTGATCTGTGCATGATTTATGAGCCGCTCATCATGCATTCAAGGCGCTATCTGACCATTCATATTACCATTGATCATGGCAAAGTTACAATTGTTGAAGAGCTTAATATTCCGGAAGCGTTGCGTAAACTCGGCATAGATCTGAAAACTATCAACTGCGGTGGTTCGCGCGAACTGATAATACAGGAGCGTGAACAGTGGCATAGTGGGGCTAACTTTTTTGCGATTGCACCGGGGAAAGTGATGGGTTATGGCCGCAACTTAAATACTCTTGAAGAGATGAGCAACCACGGTTTTGAAATAATAAAAGCCAAGGATATCATCAACGGAAAAGCCGAAATTAACAGCCACGAAAAATGTGTGATTACCATTGAAGGCGCTGAACTTTCGAGGGGTGGTGGTGGTTGCCGCTGCATGACCATGCCTGTAAGCCGTGAACCGGTTGTATGGTAACCATCAATAAATGAGGCAGACACACTGAGCGAAGCCTTTACTGTAAAACTGAACTGAAAACCAATTACTAATCTTATATGACAATATTGAACAAAATCCTCACTATGGGTATGATCAGTGGAATTATGATCACAGGCAACGGCGGTGCCGCTGCGCAAAAAACTGAAAGCGGGAGCTTTCGTGTTGATTTTAAAAAGTACAAACTAGACAATGGCCTCGAAGTTGTCTTGCATCAGGACAAATCCGATCCCATCGTATCGGTTGCGATCCTGTTTCATGTAGGTTCGAGCCGTGAGAAACCCGGTAAGACGGGATTTGCCCATTTCTTTGAACACATGTTGTTTCAGAATTCTGAAAATGTCGGTAAAGGCGAATTCTTTAAAAAGATTGACGACCTGGGTGGAACTTTCAACGGAGGCACCTGGAACGACGGAACCGTTTACTATGAAGTTGTCCCGAAAGACGCGCTGGAAAAAATCCTGTGGATGGAAAGCGACCGTATGGGCTTTCTGATCAATACCGTAACACAGCATGCACTGGAAAGCGAAAAGGACATTGTGATCAATGAAAAGCGCCAGCGGGTTGACAATCAGCCATATGGCCATACCGACAATGTCATTGATATGAACCTTTACGACAAGTCACACCCGTATTCGTGGCAGGTGATCGGTTCTATGGATGACATCAGGGCAGCTACACTCGATGATGTTAAAGAGTTTTATAACAATTATTATCCGGTGAACAATGCAACCATGGTTATTGCCGGTGATTTTGAGGAGAAGGAGGTTAAAGCGCTGATTCAGAAATATTTTGGAGAATTTACACCCCGCACAAAACCCGAATCGCTGAAACCAATCCCTGCCAGCCTTACCGAAAGTAAAATGCTCTTTCATGAAGACAATTTTGCCAAATTGCCTGAACTGAATGTGTTATTCCCAACGGTAGAAACATACCATCCAGACTCTTACGCACTGGAAGTGCTGGCTGATCTGCTGGCCGATGGCAAAAAAGCACCGCTTTACAAGGAAATTGTTGAGAACAGGAAACTGGCCCCAAAAGTCAGGGTTTACAATAATTCAATGGAACTGGCCGGGAAGTTCAACATCACGGTACGGGCATTTGAAGGGGTTGATCTCAAAAAAGTCAACGAAGCCATCAATGAAGCTTTCAGGCAGTTTGAAATCACAGGCTTTACGGATGCTGATATGCAGCGCATTAAAAATCTGAGGGAAACAGCTTTCTACAACAGCATTTCAAGCTTGCTGGGTAAGTCGTTCCAGTTGGTTCAGGCCAATGTCTTTGGTGGTGACCCTTCGCGGATGATGGAAGATGTGCGCTTATTGAATTCGGTTACCCGTGAAGATATTATGAGGGTTTACAACACCTACATCAAAGGCCGCAATTACCTGGCTACAAGTTTTGTTCCGAAAGGGCATCCTGAACTTGCTTTAACAGGTTCAGCAGTTGCGCAGATCGTTGAAGAAAAGATAGAAGAAACCGGTTCGCAGGCCGAAGGCATTGATGAGGTAACAGATGTGTATGAAAAAACGCCCAGCACTTTTGACCGTTCCATAGAACCAACGCTTGGCCCGAAACCATTGCTGAATGCACCGGTTATATTTACATCATCTCTAAAAAACCAGATGAAGGTTTATGGTATCGAAAGCCACGAACTACCTCTGATACAATTCAGTATCCGTTTAAATGGCGGCCAGTTGGGCGAAGATCCGGCCAAACCGGGTGTGGCCAGGTTGTTATCCGACCTTTTGATGGAAGGTACCGCAAAACATACACCCGAAGAACTTGAAGAAGCCATCGGTCAGTTGGGTGCCAGCATCGACATCAATTCCTCGGCCGAAAACATGACCATTACCGCGAACTGCCTCACCAGGAATTACAAGGCTGTGCTGGATATTGTTGAGGAAATCATGACCCAGCCCCGATGGGATGCCACCGAATTTGAGCGCCTGAAACAGGCTGCCATCAGCAATATCAAACAGCGGAATGCCAATCCCAATGCCATTGCCGGGAATGTTTTCTATAAAATGCTTTATGGCGATAACCACATCTTCTCCAAACCGGTAACCGGAACCCTTCAATCGGTCGAAAGCATTACGCTTGAAGATTTGAAACAGTATTACACAAAAAACTTTTCACCGACTGTGGCCAGTTTTCATATTGCCGGAGATATTACCCGTGCAGGGGTTTTCGAGTCAGTGCGTTCGTTTGAAAATAGCTGGGCGCCGGTTAAGGTTGCATTTCCTGAATACAAGCTACCCCATGCTGCTGAAAAAGCTCAGATATACTTCGTCGATATTCCGGATGCCAAACAATCGGTTATCATGATCGGTTCGCTGGCAATGGCCAGAAACAACTCAGATTTCTTCCCGGCTACCTTTGTTAACTATAAGCTGGGCGATGGTTCAGGTTCAAAATTGTTTGAAGTATTGCGCTTGGAGAAAGGCTACACCTACGGTGCCTACTCCTTTTTTATGCCACGTAGCATTCCGGGACCTTATATTGCCAGTTCAAGTGTACAATCGAAGTTTACGCTGGAATCGGTTCAATTGTTCAACGAGATTCTCGGCAGTTTCGGTAACAATTACACTGCTGAAGAACTTGAAATTACCCGAAATGCCACCATCAGGTCAAATGCCGGTAAATTTGAAACCATCAACAGCCTGATGGGCATGCTTCAGGATATCAGTACCTTTAATCTGCCTCTCGATTTTATCAAGTTGGAAGAGAGGAAAGCCGAAAAGATAACCCTGGAAGAAGCCAAAGCACTTTACGGACGCTACATTCAGCCCGATAAAATGGTTTATGTAGTGGTGGGCGATGCCCGCACCCAGTTTGACCGTTTGAAAGAGGCTGGGTTGGGTGAGCCGGTGCTGGTTGATATTGAAGGGAATTCTTTAAAGTAATAAAGGTTCAAAAGTTTCCCGCCGAAAAGGCGGGACTTCGCTTCGCTACACAAAGGTTCAAGGGTTCAAAAGTTCAAGAGTTCAAAGGTTCAAGAGTTCAAAGGTACAAAGGTTCAAAAGTTCAATCCCGCACGTGCGGGACAAAAGTTCAAAAGTTCAAGAGTTCAAGAGTTCAAAAGTTCAAGAGTTCAAGAGTTCAAATGTTCAAGAGTTCAAGAGTTCAAATGTTCAAGAGTTCAAGGGTTCAAGGGTTCAATGGTTCAAGAGTTCAAATGTTCAAGAGTTCAAGAGTTTCCCGCAGAAGAGGCGGGACTCCGCT
>JBBQIQ010000126.1:0-11834 GCA_038325075.1 Bacteroidales bacterium
TCTTAATTTATTTGCTGCTTCCCAAAGGGTTACTTCAATTGCTTTTTCTTTTATTTCTTTTTTTGCCATTATATATTTTTCAGTCCTTTAATTAAAAACCCAAAGATACATTTATCAGTGGGTGTGCCGGCAAGAAAACAGTTCTTTTGCAAACTTCGGTCGCGCGTTGGTTTGTGCGGTTTGCAAATGTGTTGTTTTGTGCATTACCTGTTCATTATATCGTTTTTCTTTTTCTGTCTTTATGTAGCAAATTGTCCGCTGTGTCGTTTTTTTACACTTGCCCATAACTTGCAAATATCAACACAAACTTACCACTTTTACAAGGTAGTCAAAAGGATTACTTTACTTTTTATCAGAAATATCTGCCGGCAGATTTAAAATAACAATAAGATAATCCGTCCATTTATATTCAGGTTTTATAATCATCCTCTAAAATTAAACCAAAAAACAAATAATGAACCTATATTTGCTAAACGAAATCAGTCCTGATCCCTCATGATATAATATTCAGAATACGATTATGCTTATAAAAACTTATGGCAGCGCCATTATAGGAATCAATGCCATCCCCATCACCGTAGAGGTGAATATGGACAACGGCATTCAGTTCTTTATGGTGGGCTTGCCCGATAGTGCCGTAAAAGAAAGCCATCAGCGGATTGAAGCGGCACTCAGAAATATTGGATACCGCATTCCCGGCAAAAAAATTGTGATCAACATGGCTCCGGCCGACATCCGAAAAGAGGGCTCGGCCTACGACCTTACCATCGCCATTGGCATCCTTGCCGCTTCGGAACAGGTAAAGAGTGATAAAGTCGCCGAATACATTATTATGGGTGAGCTTTCGCTCGATGGTGGGTTGCAACCCATCAGAGGCGCGCTGCCCATTGCCATCGAAGCCCGCAAACAAGGCTTTAAGGGATTTATCCTGCCCAAACAAAATGCACGCGAGGCCGCCATTGTCAGCGACCTGGAAGTTTATGGGGTGGAAAATATGCTGGATGTTATTCATTTCTTTAACGGTGAAAAAGAACTTGAACGTGAAATTGTGAATACCCGCGATGAGTTTTACGCGCAGTTGAATGAATACGAGTTCGATTTCTCAGATGTAAAAGGTCAGGAAAACATAAAAAGGGCGCTTGAAATTGCTGCAGCCGGAGGGCACAACGTAATTCTTATTGGCCCGCCAGGCTCGGGCAAAACCATGCTGGCCAAGCGGCTGCCCTCCATCCTTCCGCCACTGAACCTTCACGAAGCGCTCGAAACCACAAAAATTCATTCGGTGGCCGGGAAGATGAACCGCAATACTTCTCTGATTTCCGTAAGGCCATTCCGCAGCCCGCACCACACAATTTCTGATGTGGCCCTGGTTGGTGGCGGATCGAACCCCCAGCCAGGCGAAATCTCGCTGGCCCATAACGGCGTGTTGTTCCTCGACGAGTTGCCCGAATTTAAAAGAACCGTGCTTGAAGTGCTCAGGCAACCGCTCGAAGACCGGCACATCACCGTTTCAAGGGCAAGGATGTCGGTTGAATACCCAGCCAGTTTTATGCTGGTCGCATCAATGAACCCATGCCCTTGTGGCTATTACAACCATCCCGACAAGGCGTGTGTCTGCGCACCGGGGGTAGTGCAGAAATACCTGAATAAGATTTCGGGTCCCCTGCTCGACCGCATCGACATTCACGTGGAAGTGGTACCTGTGCCTTTCCGCGAGTTGTCGGATATCAGGATTTCGGAAAAGAGCGATGCCATCAGGGAGCGGGTGGTGAAAGCCAGACAGATTCAGGAAGATCGATACAAAGAGAGCAAAGAAATTCACTCGAATGCCCAGATGACAACGAAGATGCTACGCACCATCTGCAAAATTGATGATACCGGTCATGCGCTGCTGAAGAATGCCATGGAAAAACTAAGCCTTTCGGCCAGGGCTTATGATCGCATACTCAAAGTAGCCCGCACCATTGCCGACCTCGACAACAGCGCCGATATCCGGTCGGACCATCTGGCCGAGGCCATCCACTACCGCAGCCTCGACCGCGAAACCTGGGGTGTCTGATCAACTTTTTAAATTCTTGTCAGAATCATTTATGTTGAAGAATTGATGCATCCCCTGAAATAGAAATTATGCTCAAATCCATTAATATCCAGTTCATTTTCCGACTTAGTCTATTTCATTTTCAGTTGCAAATTTGAAGGATCGGCCTTCTGAAAATGGCGTTAAGAAAACAGGCAGCGAAGAAAAAAAGAAGAAATGCAACCGATAGTGGTTGGCAAAGCTCAGGGAATTAGTGTACAACGGTATAAAGTAGAGGAAGAAAAGGTTCAACCTCATTTCTTCAAGCCAAAATCGCTCGCCTGTTTTTAGCCATTTTCAGGAAGCCTTGACTTTTTGTTACTTTTGTGTCAAGACAAAAGTAAATAAAGTCAGAAAAAGCTCCGGTGCAATATGGAAGGAGAAAACTTGTCAGAACAGTAAATCCGGAAAGCAAGTTTAAAGATGAACAGCATTTCTTTTTACTAATTTTGCGTCCATGATACCCAGATCAGTCTTCATCACCTTCCGGTACATTGTTTACCTCTTCAGGTCCAAAAACAGGCATAGCATACATTCACCCTTTGTCTATGATTTTGTTTCCAACGTGTTGAACGACAAAACAGAATACCCTGAATATAAGCAGGTTGAAAAGCTGCGCAGCCAGTTGTTCCGGAATCCCAACCTGGTTGAAATCATTGATTTTGGGGCCGGCAAAGGACGGGCAAGTTACTCCACTCACCTGCGCAGGGTTAAAGATATTGCAGCAAAATCAGGAATACCCGTGAAATACGGCAGGCTTCTGCACCGGATTGTCAGATATTTCAAACCAAAGGTGATGCTTGAAATGGGCACATCGGTAGGAATCAGCTCTATGTACCAGGTTGCAGCCGCTCCCGAGAGCACTTTTCTGGCCCTGGAGGGCTGTGCTTCTACGGCCGAATTCGCTGCAAATAACCTGAGAGCAATTGGTGCGAATGCCGCCGAATTCAGTGTGGGCAATTTCGATGTGGTATTGCCGGGGCTATTGAAACAGACCGGGGTTATTGACTATGCATTCATTGATGGTAACCACACAAAAAAAGGCACCCTGAACTATTTTCACCGCCTCGAAAAACATGCGGCCAATGATTCTGTTTTTATTTTTCACGACATCCATTGGTCATCAGAAATGGAAGAAGCATGGGAAGCGATCAAAAAACACGACTCTGTCAGACTGACGATTGACCTTTTCTTTATGGGAATCGTATTTTTCAGGCGCGAATTGGGCCGTCAGCATTTTATCATCCGGTTCTGACAATATATTTTTACATTTGTTCGTTGAGTTAAACAGGAAATAAAATTTCGAAACCCCTCGTTTTGAATCCTTCGGAAAAAATTGTTTTGGTGTCCCGATCCCCTGCGTACGGGATCGGGATGGTGTTTTGGTGGCCATATAAATTTTGCGACCAACATAAAAAATGGAATATCCTCATTTAATGAATTAAAAAGCCTCTAAAAACCCCGGCATGAACCAGGAACTTATCCACCTTGAGGAAATCACCCGCTTTTTTAAAGTGGGGACTGAAATCGTCCGCGCCCTGCGTGGAGTTACGATGAGCATCAAAAAGAACGAATTTGTAGCCCTGATGGGTCCTTCCGGATCGGGCAAATCAACCCTGATGAACCTGCTGGGGTGCCTCGACACCCCCTCCGGCGGCAGTTACTGGCTGAACGGTAAAGATGTGAGCAAACTTCAGGACAACGAACTGGCCGAAATCAGAAACAAGGAAATCGGCTTTGTATTTCAGACATTCAACCTTCTGCCCCGATTAACAGCTCTTGAGAATGTAGCCCTTCCGATGATTTATGCCGGTTTCGCCAAGCCACGCAGGCTGGAGCGCGCCATGGAAGTGCTTGAAGATGTAAAACTCACCGACCGGGTGAAACACAAGCCAAATGAACTTTCGGGTGGTCAGCGGCAAAGGGTTGCCATTGCCAGGGCTATGGTAAACAACCCTTCCATCATTCTGGCCGATGAACCCACCGGCAACCTCGACTCCAAAACATCCATTGAAATTATGGGGCTTATCGAAGAGATTCATAAGGCAGGCAACACCATAATCCTGGTTACGCATGAGGAAGACATAGCAAGGCATGCACACCGGATTGTCAGGCTTTCTGACGGGTTGATTTCATCTGATGAATTGAACACCAACATCAGGACTATGAAATTTTATCAGAAATCATAAACCGGGGAGGTGAACATTCAACAGCTATTGTTGTTTTTTGACGACCTAACCAAAACGCTGATCTGATGAATTCCGAGTGGAAGATATATACAAAAACCGGTGATAAGGGCGAAACCTCGCTGATCGGTGGAACCAGGGTTCCGAAGTACCACGAAAAAATCGAGGCCTACGGAACACTCGATGAACTGAACTCTTTTATCGGGTTAATCCGCGATCAGAATATTGATGCCCGAACACAGCTTTTGCTGATCGAAATCCAGGACCGGATCTTTACCGCAGAATCATTGCTGGCAGCCGATACTTCGGTTGAACTGAAACCACTACCCGGCCTTTTTGAGGAAGACATCCGTTTGCTAGAGTCGGAAATTGACAAAATGAATGAAACATTACCGACCCTGTCATCGTTTATACTTCCGGGCGGACATCAGACCGTATCACTGAGCCATATTGCCCGGTGTGTGTGCCGGCGTGCCGAGAGGCTCACCATCAAACTGGTGGAGAATAATCATGAAACAATGCAGGGTGAAATGGTGATCAGGTACCTGAACCGCCTTTCGGATTTCCTGTTTGTGTTGGCCAGAAAGTTTTCCCAGGATTTCAAAGCAAATGAAACCCTCTGGAAAGCAAGGATTTAACCAATTTTTAAATTCAGTTTGAACAATTCTATCAGGTTCCCGTTTTTAACTTGATTTTGAATGAAATTAGATTATTTTTGCAAAAAATTAAACCTGTAAATATTCCTTGCAATGTACTGGACTTTAGAATTGGCTTCGAAACTTGAGGATGCCCCCTGGCCTGCAACAAAAGAAGAATTAATAGATTTCAGCATAAGATCCGGAGCGCCCATGGAAGTTATAGAAAACCTTCATGAAATCGAGGACGAAGGTGAAGTTTACGACAGCATTGAGGACCTCTGGCCTGACTATCCATCGAAAGAAGATTTCTTCTTTCACGAAGATGAATATTAAACAACGGGCCGTGACAATATGTCGCGGCTCTTTCGTTTTACTGCCACTGCTCTCCACAGGCCAATTACCAGCAAATTCAGGCATTACCCGACTTTAAATCCCACTTGTTTCTGAAATTACCTAACTTTGCAAATCCATGCCACTTGCGGCACAGTTTCTGATTTAAGCAGCATTTGCCGGAAACACTCTGGGACAACCCTTTGAATGAAAAAGATAAATAATACTTTCTTATGCTCTCCTTTCTGAAAAAAATGCTCGGATCCAAATCCGATAAAGACATCAGGGAAATCAGCCCTATGCTTGAAAAAATCAAAGAAGTTTACCCGCTGATAGAAAAGCTCTCCAACGATGAACTCAGGCAAAAAACCATCGAATTCAAGGAAAAAATAGCCCTCGCAACCGCCGAAAAAGAAAAAGCCATCGCCGATCTCAAGGAACAGATTGATGCTGATCCCGATATGGATATGGACGAAAAAGAAAAGGTTTATGTAGAAATTGACAACCTTGGCAACCAGAGTTACGATCTTACCCAGCATGTACTGAACGAAATACTTCCAGAGGCATTTGCAGTCGTTAAGGAAACCGCACGCAGGTTCAAGGAAAACGAAATCAATGAAGTTACGGCCACCCAAATGGACCGCGATATGGCTGCCGTGAAGGCCCATGTTGAAATTGTAGGCGATAAGGCGCACTTCCACAACCAATGGACTGCGGGCGGAAACCTGATTACCTGGGACATGGTGCACTACGATGTTCAGTTGATCGGCGGAATTGTTCTGCATGAAGGAAAAATTTCAGAAATGGCTACCGGTGAAGGAAAAACATTGGTTGCCACCCTGCCGGTTTATCTGAATGCCCTTCCGGGAAAAGGCGTTCACATCGTTACCGTGAACGACTACCTCGCCAAACGCGACTCGGAATGGATGGGTGTTTTGTACGAATTTCACGGCTTGAAGGTTGACACCATCGACAAGCACGAACCTAACTCGGAAGCCCGCCGCCAGGCCTACATGGCCGATATCACCTTCGGCACAAACAACGAATTCGGCTTCGATTACCTGCGCGACAACATGACCCGCAATCCCGAAGAACTGGTTCAGCGTCCACACAACTATGCCATTGTGGATGAGGTTGACTCCGTGCTGATCGATGATGCCCGTACCCCGCTCATCATTTCAGGACCCACCCCCCGCGGCGAAAACCAGGAATTCGAGCAACTGAAACCCGAAATCAAAAAACTTTATGAAGTTCAGCGCACGCTGGTAACCAAATTACTGGCTGAAGCCAAAGCCCTGCTGGCCGATACCTCCATTCCTGAAAAAGAGAAAAAGGGCGGGGAACAGCTATTCAGGGCCTACCGCGGTTTGCCCAAGAACAAAGCCCTGATCAAGTACCTGAGTGAACCGGGCATGCGCGCCCTGATGCAGAAAACCGAGAATTTCTACATGGCGGAGCAATCCAAAAACATGTTTATCATCGATGATGAACTCTTTTTTGTGATCGATGAAAAACACAACACGGTTGAGCTGACCGAAAAAGGCATCGACCTGATTACTTCATCCTATCAGGATTCCAGATTCTATATTCTGCCCGATATTGGTGCCGAAATTGCAGAAATGGAAAAGACAAAGCTCAGCGATGCGGAAAAAATTGAGAAGAAGTCAGAACTCATGCGCGACTATTCCGTAAAATCGGAACGGGTGCACACCGTAAACCAGTTGCTGAAGGCTTATACCCTGTTCGAAATTGATGTTGAATACGTGGTTATGGACAACAAGATTAAAATTGTTGATGAGCAAACCGGACGTATCCTGGAAGGGCGCCGTTACAGCGACGGGTTGCACCAGGCCATCGAAGCCAAGGAAAATGTCAAAATTGAGGCAGCAACCCAAACTTACGCCACCGTTACGCTGCAGAACTATTTCAGAATGTACCGGAAACTGGCCGGTATGACGGGTACTGCCGAAACCGAAGCCGGTGAATTGTGGGACATCTATAAACTGGATGTCGTGGTTATTCCAACTAACCGATCAATTGTACGACAAGATCGTGAAGACCTTGTTTACAAAACCAAACGCGAAAAGTTTAATGCCGTAGCCGACGAGATTGTTGAGCTGATCAACAAAGGAAGGCCAATCCTGGTGGGTACAACTTCGGTTGAAACCTCCGAGTTGCTCAGCCGTATGCTGACCCTGCGCAAGATCAAACACAATGTACTAAACGCCAAACTGCATCAAAGAGAGGCCGATATTGTTGCCGAAGCAGGTAGGGCAGGCACGGTTACCATTGCCACCAACATGGCCGGTCGTGGTACCGACATCAAACTGGGCCCGGGTGTTAAGGAAGCCGGTGGACTTGCCATTATCGGTACCGAAAGGCACGAATCGAGGCGCGTTGACCGTCAGCTTCGCGGGCGTGCCGGACGTCAGGGCGACCCCGGTAGTTCGCAGTTTTTCGTTGCGCTTGAAGATGACCTGATGCGCATGTTCGGTTCGGAAAGGATTGCCGGAATTATGGACCGTCTCGGACTGAAAGAAGGCGAAGTCATTCAGCATTCCATGATTACCAAGTCTATAGAGCGGGCACAGAAAAAGGTTGAAGAAAATAACTTCGGCATCCGTAAGCGTTTGCTGGAATACGACGACGTGATGAACTCACAACGCGAGGTTATTTACCGCAAACGCCGCCACGCACTCTATGGCGAACGCCTTGCCGTTGACATTTCGAATATGCTTTACGATGTTTGCGAAAGCATTGCCACCAACCACCTCGAAGACCAGGACTACGATGGCTATCAGTTGTCGTTGCTCAAAACGCTGGCCACCGAACCAGGAATATCGGAACAGGATTTTCTGGCGAAAAAGAAAGATGACGTTGTTGAGGAGTTGTTCGGCCGCGTCTATCAGAATTACAGGACGAAGTGCAACAATCTTGCCCAAAGAGCTTACCCGGTTATCAAAGAGGTTTATGAGAACGAGTCGAGATACGAAAATATCGCCATCCCGATAACCGACGGGCTGCGCCAGATGCAGGTGGTTGCCAATCTGAAAAGGGCTTACAACGACAAAGGCCGTGAGCTAATACTCGCCATTGAAAAAGGTGTAACGCTGGGCGTTATCGACGATGCATGGAAAGAGCACCTTCGCGAGATGGATGAACTCCGGAGTTCGGTGCAGAATGCCACTTACGAGCAGAAAGACCCGCTTTTGATCTACAAATTTGAATCGTTCGAACTGTTTAAAAACCTGATTCAAAAGGTCAACCGTGATATTACTTCATTCATCATTAAGGCAAACCTTCCGATTCAGGAGCCATCGCAGGTGAAAGAGGCACAGGCACCCAGGCGCACCGACATGAGCAAGCTCAAGGAAGAACGCACCGACATGCTCTCCCAGGCCGGACGCACCGCTGAACAGCAGGTAACGGCCCCCATCAGGGTTGAGAAGAAAGTCGGCCGCAACGACCCGTGCCCCTGCGGAAGCGGAAAAAAATACAAAAACTGCCACGGACAGAATGATTAGATAAGGTTGTTTGTGTAATTTTACCCGGTTATAAAATACTCTTCGCTATGATAAAAAAATACCGATTGCTTGTCTTTTTGATAATGGCATTTTTACCGGGTTTGAATGTGAATGCCCAGATTGCTTACAGCCCGTACGTCGATTCGCTTTCACAACTGGTCACGCACAATTCGGTTTTACTGCTTATCAGGCAACTGGCCGGTGATACTTCAGTAACCGTCAACGGAATAACGACAACCATTCAGTCGCGTCATTACCTGAACCCTTCCAACGCAAAGGCCGCAGATTTTATCTTCGAAAAATTCACCGAATACGGCTATAGCCCTGATATTCAGAATTTCAGCGGAAGCAGGGGCGAGAATGTGATTGCCACCAAAACCGGCACCAGATATCCCGAAAAGGAATTTATCATTTGCGGACATTACGACAATATGCCTTCAGGCTCAACTGCACCCGGAGCCGACGACAACGGTTCGGGAACTGTTGCCGTGCTGGAAGCAGCGCGCATCCTGGCACCCTTCGATTTTGATTTCACCATTCGCTTTGCCGCCTGGGACGAGGAAGAAATCGGGCTGGTCGGAAGTTATGCTTACGCGGAATCCGCTTTCAACCAGGGCCATGAAATTCTCGGGGTGCTAAACCTCGATATGATCGCCTGGGATTCTGACAATGATTACACATACACCATTGCCACCAACGACCTGTCGCAGGCATTTACCAATGATTATATTACAACCACTGCTCTTTATCAACCACAGTTTCATCACAATTATTACTACACCACAGCGAGCGATCATGCTTCATTCTGGGAGTTTGGCTACCCTGCATTTCTGGCTATCGAGGACTGGTACGATTTTAACGAGTATTACCATACCACCGGCGATGATATTCACATCCTGAATATGGATTACTTTGTTGCGTTTGTAAGGGCTGCCATTGCCAACCTGGCAGCACAGGCGTGGGATCAGCGTATTGTTTTGCAGCACGATCCGGTCGTTTCCGGAAATTCAACCGGCATGCGTGAAGCCACTCTTACCGTAATCAGCAACCAGCCAATTGCCGGAGGCAACAATGCACCCAGGTTGTATTACAGCAGCGAAGAAGTGGTTTTCGATTATGTAACTCCTTATGAATCTGTTGACAACACATTCAGTTTTATGATTCCCGGTTTCCCGATAGGTACTGAGGTTCATTATTATTTCGCGGTTCAGGATTCACTTTCCAGGTTTATCGCATCGCTGCCGGCCGGTGGCAGGGGTATCAGCCCTCCCGGAACGCAAGCCCCTGAAACCTTCTTTTCCTACCAGGTCGATTACATAGTAGCCCTGAATGAATGTTCGCCCAACACTCCACTGGCCATTGCTGACTATCAAAATACACTGGATGAGATAGAGATATCAGCACCCGGCGATATTATGGATCTGAATGTAAAAATTGATATCACCCATACTAAGACGGGTGAGTTGAGACTTATTCTGAAAGGGCCCGACGATACAGCCATCATGCTCAGCGACCGCAATGGCGGCGAAGGCGATAACTTTACCAATACGCAGTTTGACGATCAGGCTGAACAGTCCATCACAGAAGGCTCTGCACCTTTTTCAGGACGTTTCAGGCCTCAGTTTGCCTTAGGGGCCTATAACGGCAAGCCAATGGCCGGAACATGGCAGATACGGGTAAACGACGGTGGCGCCGGCAATACCGGAACCCTTGATAACTGGTGCCTGCAGATGCTTTATGATGATCCTTCCATTGGGATAGCTGAAAATGAAGCGCAGAACGAACCCCACCTTGGACAGAATTATCCCAACCCGGCAAACAGTTCAACCAGCATCGCATTCAACCTCGAAACACCTTCGAATATTAAGCTGAATATCTATAATATTTACGGACAGGTTGTCGCAGAACTGGCAAACAGTTACTTCAGCTCCGGCCGGCACATGGTCGTAACCGGACTCAAACAACTGAATCCGGGAAGATATTTTTACAGACTTGAAACTGAAACTTTTAACGAGACCAGAGCGATGGTCATAATCAGATAAACTCATTAGAATGATAAAATACAGGAGGATTTTACTGAAACTGAGTGGTGAAGCCCTGATGGGGGAGCAAAAGCATGGCATTGACCCGGAAAGACTGGCTATGTATGCCGGGGAAATTAAACAGGCTGTAGATGAAGGCGTTCAGGTAGCCATTGTGATAGGTGGAGGAAATATTTTCAGGGGAATACAGGGTGCCGCCAAAGGAATGGACAGGGTTCAGGGCGATTATATGGGGATGCTGGCTACTGTGATCAACAGCATGGCCCTGCAGGCAGAGATTGAAAAACTGGGATTTTCCACCCGGCTGCTTTCGGGCATTGCCATTGAACCGATTGCCGAAGCCATGAGCCGCAGAAAAGCCCTGGAATACCTTAATGAAGGTAAAGTTGTGCTGATCGCAGCCGGAACAGGTAATCCGTTTTTTACAACAGATACTGCTGCTGCGCTGCGTGCTGTCGAAATCAAGGCAGATGTAATTATGAAAGGTACCCGCGTTGACGGGGTTTACACTGCTGACCCTGAAAAGGTGAAAGATGCCGTAAAATATGATACGGTAACCTACACTGAGGTTTATGAGAAAAATCTGAATATCATGGATATGACCGCGTTTACCCTGTGCATGGAAAACAAACTGCCTATCCTGGTGTTCAATATGAACAAACCCGGAAATCTCCTCAGGATCATCAAAGGAGAAAACTTAGGGACAACCGTAAGTGATTGATTGATTTTGCGCTTAATCCTAGGGTTTGATAATTGAATGTCGCTTTTGTATATTTGCACAATCGTAATTTTACACTTGTGTAAAGATGACCAGGAATTATAAACCACCGACCAATGAACGAAGAAATCATTTTTGTAATTGATGAGGCAGCAGAAGGGATGAATAACGCCCTGACCCATCTTGACAAAGAGTTTCAGAAAATACGCGCCGGCAAAGCAAGTCCGGCTATGCTCGAAGGGGTTCGCGTTGAATATTACGGTGCCATGACTACCATCGATCAGGTTTCAAACATCAATACGCCTGATCCCAGGCAGAT
>JBBQIQ010000127.1:0-11776 GCA_038325075.1 Bacteroidales bacterium
AACCTTTGAACCCTTGAACCCTTGAACCCTTGAACCTTGGGCTTTCAGGATTTACCTTATCGATCATCAAATCCTTCTTTTCTCCTGAGTATCCCTTAAAATGTTTCGATCTATCACTCTTTTATTAGAATAGGGCCATTATTTTTTGATCAATTTCATCGAAACCGTTCTGGAATTTTTATCTTTTAGTTTGATAAAATAAATCCCTTTTGAAAGGTCAACAACATCAATTTGATCATGGGATTTATTTATCCTATGGCGCTTAACCAACTTGCCGTTTAAAGAAAATATTTCCAGGTCAGAATCCAAAAATGAATCGTTTTTAAAGATGATTCCCATGTAATTGTCCGCAGGGTTGTTACAAATGATAAAATCATTGTTCTCCGTTTTTTTATTAATATTAATAGCCGATATTTCATCCGGCATCCACCTGAAATAGCGTCCAAATTCCGGGACCCCCAAAAGAATATCAGCACTATCTTCCATGGTTACGATGCTAATATTGTCAATTGTCCCGGTTATATAATACACTTCGGTTAAATCCATATTTAATATGGCCATCCAGGGGCCATAGGATTCCCCGTCCGACCAAACAAAACCGGTGATTTCATTATAAAAAGGTGTGTTTTCCAAATCAATCTCTCCGAAATGAATTTCGATAATTCCGTTTTCATAAAACCAAACCTGGTAATTGATCCGATGATCTGTTGGGTTAGAACTCCAAATATCATCAGAAATACCCACGTTTCGCCATTCCATTTTAATTACTTTCATCCCGTCAACAAAATCGGACTTATAGCGCCATTGGCTGAATATCGGAAGACGCGAATATTCATGCATCTCAAAATCGCCTCCAAACATTAATAGGTTGTAATCCTCCGAACCTTCGAAATACCCGTATCCGTCCAAATCCATTGTAACATACCCGAATGGATCATTAAAGAAGGGAAAATCAAAACCAAAATGAATTTCGTTTTCATCATCGGGGTCCAAAACAGTATAGCCTGTTAACGTATCATATCCAGCAATTCCCCAGGATACTGTATAATTTTGCTGGGATATAACGTTTTGGGCAAAAATCAACATGATTGCCAATACCATAAGTTTTTTCATGATTTTTCATTTATGTTTTTGTTAACCGGGCGATTTGCAATACCTGTCTGCACAACTATTGCGAAGGATTATCCTTTCGAGAAAACCCCTTTAACTTTTATACAGCTTGCAACAGAATTCTCTTTGCGAATTAAATTAGTACTTTTACTTCAGTACACACCGCACGCCAGCACATACTTGACGGATAAGCGATGAATCTCTTGGATTTTACCAGACGCTACTGAATTTATTTATTCCCCGACGAAATAAAATTCAGGCATACCGACAATAGCAGGAGGTTGAGTACTTGCGGCAGTGTGACCTTTGGCACAAAACCCAGGTAGAGATAATAGATAAAAAGTAACGAAAGCAAAAGTGCTGAAACCACAGTTAACGATGGTTTTGAAGTAAATCCGCCGGCAAAAAGCAACACCCCGAATAGAACAAAAGCAAGGGCAATGTAGAAAGGCTGGGTTTCATATTGCATACCCACAATGGTTTTGCCATGCTGCAATACCAGGTAGGCCAACATGGTGATCCGCAATAGCCAGCGGGTGGCTGGAAGAATTGCTTTGACAGGTTTCATCTTTCTTTATTTGCTAAATTTCTCTTTACGATTTTCTTATCCAAAAAAAGTACTTCCATCCAGCCGAAGGCTATAACGAAATCCCCGCTTTTTTCCATCCTTCTATTTGTCACCCTGAGCGAAAGTCCATCATACCAGCGTTCTAACCTTTACTTCCCCGAAAGGTTTAGTTTCAACTTCAGTTCGTCGAGTTGTTCCTGTTTGATGGGTGAAGGTGAGTCGATCATCACGTCGCGGCCTGAGTTGTTTTTCGGGAAGGCAATGTAGTCGCGGATGCTGTCGGAGCCACCAAACAACGAACACATGCGGTCGAAACCAAAAGCAATGCCACCATGGGGAGGCGCACCAAATTCAAAAGCATTCATCAGGAAGCCAAACTGGGCCTGAGCATCTTCATCGGTAAAACCGAGAATGGTGAACATCTTTTTCTGAAGGTCCTTGTTGTGGATACGAATAGAACCTCCGCCGATTTCAACACCATTGATTACCAGGTCATAAGCATTGGCACGTACCTTTCCGGGATCGGTATCGAGCAGTGGAATATCTTCAGGTTTGGGTGAGGTAAACGGATGGTGCATCGCATAGTACCGTTGGGTATCTTCGTCCCATTCGAGCAAAGGGAAGTCAACCACCCATAAGGGAGCGAAAGCCCCGGATTTACGCAATCCAAGCTGGTTGCCCATCTCAAGGCGAAGCTCCGACAATGCCTTACGGGTTTTGTTGGCTGCCCCGGCCAGGATCAGCATCAGGTCACCGGGTTTGGCATGCAATGCAGCAGCCCACTTTTTAAGATCTTCTTCGCTGTAAAATTTATCAACGGATGATTTAAGGCTGCCATCTTCATTAAAGCGGACATAAATCAACCCGCCTGCGCCAACCTGTGGACGTTTTACAAAATCGGTCAGGGCATCAAGCTGTTTTCGGGTATAAGCGGCACATCCAGTGGCATTTATCCCGGCAACGAGCTCCGCATCATCAAAAACCTTAAAATCATGGCCTTTGACCAGATCATTCATTTCAACGAATGTCATTCCAAAACGGATATCAGGTTTGTCGTTACCATAATTTTTCATGGCATCGGCAAAGGTCATTATAGGAAGCTTATCAATATCAACATTTCTGACCGATTTAAACAGATATTTGGTAAGTCCTTCGAAGGTATCAAGGATATCATCCTGGGTTACGAACGACATTTCGCAGTCAATCTGGGTAAACTCAGGCTGGCGGTCGGCCCGAAGGTCTTCATCGCGGAAGCATTTCACGATCTGGAAATATTTGTCTAGTCCGGCCACCATCAGCAATTGCTTGAAAGTTTGCGGGGACTGTGGCAGCGCGTAGAACTGTCCCTCATTCATCCGGGAAGGCACGACAAAGTCACGGGCCCCTTCCGGTGTTGATTTGATAAGAACCGGTGTTTCAACTTCGATAAACCCGATCTCATTCATGTAATTCCGGGTTTCGATGCCCATGCGGTGCCTTAGCATCAGGTTGTCGCGGACTGTGTTGCGGCGAAGGTCGAGATACCGGTATTTCATCCGGAGTTCATCACCTCCGTCGGTGTTGTCTTCAATAGTGAAAGGAGGAATTTTGGAGACATTCAGCACTTCAAGCTTATAAACAAATATTTCAATTTCGCCGGTCGGCATTTTCAGGTTTTTGTTGCTTCGCTCTGTCACGGTTCCTGTCGCCGAAATCACGTACTCACGACCAAGTTTGCGGGCTTCTTCGCACAAAGGCGCATTGGTTTCCATATTGAAAACAAGTTGCGTTATTCCGTAACGGTCGCGCAGATCGATGAATGTCATTCCGCCAAGGTCGCGCGAACGCTGTACCCAGCCGCTAAGGGTTACTTGTTGTCCGGCATAGGTAAAGTTAAGCTCTCCGCAGGTGTGTGAACGTAGCATACAATTTTGGTTTAAAGCGGCAAATTTAAGCAATTTCAGCCAAAGAGGGCTTGCCGGTATTTTTATACAGGCTTGCCGAAAAAAAGAACCTTTTAGGGAGTTACTTTTTATATTATTCGTTATTAAAGTATAAATCAAACAAGGAAACTAACCTTGCCGATACTACTCGTCTTACTATCACAAACTACACGTGCCATGAAAAAGCTTTTGATTCCGATCATACTTTTGGCACTTTCAGCTTTTTATTCAAAGGCTCAGCCCGCGAGGGTTGAGCCTTTTGCTGATGCTGTCCCATATAGCATGAAGTCTGCGTCCAATGTGTATTTTACCAATCAGGATGCCGGTTCTGTTAAGGTTTTTTTTGAAGAGCAGACAGGAACCAGGCCCGTGAAAATAATCAGGATTGAAGATGGCTACTATCATGGTTTTCGTATATGTTACAGCGATACCAATTGCTCTGATCATGATAAAGTGTCTGCGTGGATTCAGGTTTTAACCATCAATACCGAAGAATGCATTGAAAAGTTCGAACAAACCAGTCCTGAATTTCTGATGATACCATTTCTGGGCATGAAGGAAACTGCCAGAAAAAACAGGCAATTGCAGGATGATTTCAATAAGATTTACGATCAGTATAAATATTTAGCCTGTAGGTTATATCGCTTATCTGAAGGTTCGGATGGCATGGAATCAGACGAATTGTCACTCGTTTTGCAAAAGTATTCCGAAAGGGTCAACAATCAAACCGATCAAATGCTTGCTTCAGGTGATAACAGCACTTTTGTGAAGCCGCGCAATGCAAGTTCCGACCATCAAAATCTTTGGATCCAATGCCTCGAAGAACTGGCACTGGTAGGTTACACCACCCTTATCGAATATAGTGATCCACCCGGATCGGGCAGTCTTTGGTAGAGCATTTGAAAAAATCTTCTTAAAGTCTTGGTTTTTAACAATATATTTCGTATATTTCGGAATCAAAACTTTAAAAGTACGGCATCATGGCAACACGTATTCTGCTGGTGTCATTGTTTCTTTCTTTATTGGTAGCCTGCGATAAGAAAGAGGATGACATTAATCCCGGCAAAAACTACACAGGTACTCTGACTTTAGAGTATTCGCGCACCTTTCCAACCTTTCAGTCATTTATTACCGTAGATGTGGAGATCAACCAAACTGGTGAAGTGATTCTTTTACAACCTTCACCAGTAAACTATTCAGGAGAATCTGAGAAAATGATAGAAGGTGACCGCATTAAACTGCGGGAGGAAGGCAGCATTTCAGTCACATCAACTCAGGGGGAGTGGATAAAAAAGGATGGCAAGGAATTTCTCAGCGTTGATTTATCTTGTCTGCTCGACGGCCGGCAAATTCTGTGGGCTTACGATGGGTATAATTGGTTGAAAGTAAGTGAAACTCCTTTTACCCATGAGAACCCTGTTGAATGCCCCATGCTTTTCAGGATAGAAAATGCCGTTATGGCTGAAGCCATCTGCGGGGCCAGTTGCTGCGACACCTGGGGCAATACCTGCTTCCGGTGGCGCTTGGTTTTAACTCCGGAGCCTTGATTCCCGGACTCAAAAAATAAGCCGGAGATTTTTCATTTTCCGGCTTTTTCTTTTTATTTGACAGTTACTCTTATTCCCTCCGAATGCGCTGCAAACTCTGGCGCGTACATGCACTGAACACTGGTAACCCCGTTTGAGAATTCCCCTTTCTGTGAGACAACCAACGGGTATTCAAAAACCCATGTGCCTTTGGGCAGATAACTGAAAAAGAAGTTGGTGGCTGCATCCCGGGTATTTTCATAATAGCCAAGGCCGCCATTCCACTTGTAGCCCGATAAGGTGTTCACCGGTTCAAAACCTGCGGCACGCATATCTTTCAGATGCACGTATTCCAGATTACGATCTGTGCGTAGTTCAACACGAACGATGACCTGTTGTCCGATTATAAGAGGATTCGCCCCGGTAATCTCATTCAGCACCGGTCCTGCATTAGTATTTGACTTTATATAAAGTTTCTTGCTGATTGTCAGCGGACTCTCGTGAGCGGTAACTTTATCCAGATTTTCGAAATACTGCCAGTATAGAGCGCCCCAGGCCGGACCTTCGGTAGTTTTGCTTACACTGACGTTGCCCATAACAGGCTTTATTTCATTTCCGCTCCACGATGTTTTAAAGTATCCGGTTCCGGCTTCTGTTTTCACTTCCCGTGAGGCCGGATCAATGGTTTGCCCACCCAGCGTAATCTTCACCCCCTGATCAGTCTGTAGCCAGTCGCTGCCGCGGAGCAACAAAGCATACACAGCGTCGGCCGTTGCTTTTGAGGTTGCCCACGATTGGGTTTGTTTTTGCTTCAACAGCCAGGTTTTCAACTGGTCAACAGCTTTGGGATCGCTGGCAAATTCTTCGAAAAGCTCAATCATCAGTGACTGGGTTTCAACCGGGGCTTCGTACCAATAATAACCACTGCGGTTGTCGCGCCAGTACATGCCCATTTCGGGGTTTGAAACTGATCGTTCAACCAGCGATTTTAAGATAGTGGCCGCCGTTTTCTTATCACCGCTTCGGCCGGACCACAAAGCAATCATGCCCTGGGTGTAAAGGCCCTGGCTTGTCCAGTACTTGCGGGCCTGTCCGCTGAAATAAGCGATGGCTTTTGAGGCTGTAGCTTCCTGATCAGCAACACCGCCCAGGTAACTCATGGCATAGAGGAACTGGATATGGTCCTGACCCAGGTGGTCCTTATCCATATCTTTCGGATAATCCTTTAGCAATCGTTCATAATCCTCTGCCAGGCGGGCGCTCAGATAATTTACTGCCTGTTGCACCATGCGGCGCGAAGCCTCATCCTTTTTCAGATCCATAATTTTAAGGTAGTGCATTTTGCCAAAACCGGTTACGATCAATTGGGTGATGTAGCGGCTTTCGGGCATTCCTTCAAACCAGGGCCAGCCACCATTTACCGATTGCGATTGCTGCAACCTTCGGTTGGCTGCCTGCTGTTCTGAAGCCATTCGGTTCAGATCAAACATCAGGGCAATCCGCTGTTTCTGAGCCGATTCGTTTTTTGCATCCATCAACCATGGCGTTTCTTCAAGCAGCAGGGCTTTCAGTTCCTGATTTTTTTCAAGGTTTGAAAGCAGGGCATCCGGTGTGAGGTTTTTCCAGGTTTCGAAAATGGCCCTGATTTTCGGATTGCTGTTGGCGATGTAAGCAGCCAGGCTGTTGGCATATAGCCTGTTGAAAACCTGGTCGGTGTTTTCGTTGGTTTGTTCGGCCAGCCATGGAAGGGCTTGCACGGCATACCATGCCGGGTTTGAGGTATATTCAAGCGTCAGTCTGTGGTTCAGTAATGTTTTGCTGCCGTCAGCCTGACTCAGCAGTTTGCTGAAAGTAAAGTTTCTGGTTTCGTTGCCGTTAATGGGCAGGGGCAAAGTTTCAGTAACCAGTATCCTGTTTGTCAATACCGGTAACATTACCTCTTCGCCATCGCTGTGGTTGCCGGCCTGCGCCGATATCCTGACCATTACAGCATCGATACCGGAAGGGATGATAATTTCCCAGCCGACAACTGAATTACCGCTTGCATCAAGGCTGAATGTTTTGGTGTCTGACTGATTTTTCATCTGGTCATCCACAGGTTTCATGGTAACAGCATCAAACAACTGCAGTTTCGCTTCTCCCTGCAAGGGATTCGGAGTAAGGTTGCTAACCTTGGTTTGAATGACCATTCGGTCGCCATCACGGAAAAAGCGCGGAAGGTTGGGTGTAACCATCAACTCCTTCCGGGTAACGACTTCTTTGGTAAATTGTCCGTAACGCAAGTCAGCGGTGTGGGCCAGGCCCATAAAGTTCCAGCGTGTCAGTGCTTCGGGAACCGTAAACTCAACAGATATTTCACCCGATTCGTTGGTGGTGAGTTGCGGGTAAAAGAAAGCGGTTTCGTTGAGGTTGCGGCGGATCTGGGGTTGTGGAGCCGGCGTTTTTTCTGCAATTCCGGTATCACTGACGGTTTCATCCGAAGTTTGTCTGGCTTCTCCATCCATTTGCATAGCTGCTTCAGGCGCTGCCATTGTCTCATTCCTTAGGATACCACCTTTGTGCATCTCCCTGCCAGAATATCTTCCACCAAACATATTATACCCGAACCAGTTCAGTTGATCGTACTGGCGCGAAATTCCTTCGGCCCGGTCAGAGGGGTTATATGGCGAAGAATAACTGATGCCCGTTTCGAATGACCGGTTGGTTTCCCAGTTATTGGGCTGAAACCACTTCTCAAATACCTGGAAATACCAGTTGTGCGGCTCAAAGGCATCGAGGGAGGCATCGTACATCGCTGCGAGTAATTCAGCCGGAACCGGTTTCCCATCAGGATCGGTGATTTTAAGCTTCCATTTCTCGGTACCGCCGGGCAGCAATGGGCTGCGGAAGGTTTCAAAAGTGATGTTCAGTAGATGTTTCGTATCCGGAACGTTCACGGAAGCGGTAAAGTTGTAGCTTCGGTTGTCTGTAACCAGCGAAAGGCTGATATTAATATCCCCGGCAAAGTCGGCCGGAACGGGAATTTCGATCAGTTTTTGTTCCTGCGACAGGCTGATCCATTCCTGTTTCAGCGTTTTACCTTTGATCTGAACTTCATAAAGTGCACGCACATTTTTGGCGGCGCTTCCCGCTAAAAGACGGATGGTTTCTCCTGCCTTCACCTTAGGAGTCAGCAGATTGCTCCAAAAGGCCTGTTTCACCGGCATTTTTTTCGAAGCGGGAACATACACCGCCAATTCTTTGTCGGTGCTCACTGCCTGACCGAAAGCATCGGTGGCGCTAAGAGAAACCAGGTAACGGCCAGGCTCCCATTTTGATAAACCTGAGAAGTTGATCAGACTGTCGGTGGCAGTATTGAATGTGTTTTTGTAAATTGATTTTTCCTTTTGAGCAGCGCGGTCATTTTCATCCATGTAAATATCGGAAGGCAGTTGCCTGATAAATTCCTCCCTGGAATAGACTGACAGATCGGGTATTTCCCATCTGCGCGGGCGGGTTAAGCGGTCTTCGGCCTTCAGCCTGAAAACTTCTACGGTTATTTGAGCAGGTGTTGCTTTGCCGTTCAGGTTGGTAGCGCTGAGTTTAAATGGCTTTGTTTCGCTGCTGTTGATGGCATCCGCGATGTCCAGGTTGATTATCAGGGCTTTGGCACTCACCTGCACAGAGGTAACTGAGCTACGGGTTTCACCGTTGATGTCAGTTACATCGGCATAAACCGAATAGTTGTAAACGGGGTTAAGATCTCCGAAATCACCGGGATCGGGCAGCGCTGTGAATCCGATAACAAACGAACCATCGGACCCTGTTACCAGGTTTCCGTTGGCTATTTCGCTTTCGGGCATCATGCCGGGCCAACTTCTCCAGCCATAACGGAAGAATGGGAAATAGGCCGATCTGACCACCCGGAAGCTGACACTGGCATCGCTGACGGGCACTCCGGCATAGCTTTCTGCTTTCCCGGAAACGGTAACCTTTTCGTTTAATCTGTAACTACCGGTAACGGGCAGAAATTCAACCTCAAATTTGGGCCGCTTGTATTCTTCAACATTAAAAGAAGTGTTGCCTGAGCTGTTTTCGATGCGGAACTGCCCGCCCAATCCTGAAACCGGAAGCATAAACGATCCGCTGAAGGAACCATAGTTATTGGAAACAACTTCTAAAGCTGAGATTTTTTGTCCGTTAACATCATACAAGGTCACGCTGGAGCGGTTATCTTTCACAATCCGGTTGTTATCACCTTCGGTTCCGACAACAATGCCCTTGAAGTGGACAACCTGCCCCGGCCGGTAAATAGCCCTGTCTGTAAAGAAGAAAGTGCGGATTTTCTCCCCTCTTTCAGGCTCATTGTTGCGATAGCGTGAGAAATAGTTATCGGCCACCAGCCGGTCTTTTTTCATGGAGAAATCAAACGAAAGGGTAGAATAATCGCGGCCGGAAGTGTTTTTAACGGTGAAGGAGCCATCGGGGCCGGAGGTGTATTGTTCGCTGTTTTTCCGGATGTAGCTCCGGCTTCTGTAATCATAGTCACGGGTAAAACTCTGCGCTACTACGCCAGAGAGGGGCTGTCCGGTACTGCGGTCTAACAGGTAAAACTGACCAGACCCATCGTCCAGGCGCTTGCTGATGTAACTGATGCTGCTTGCCCAGAAGTCCTTGACGGCAACCGGTGATACACCACGGCTGAAGGATTCGTTACCGGATACCAGCAAAGCATAATAGCCCGGTTCAACGGACGGGATAATTAATTCGACGCTGTGCGGCTGATAATCAACTGTTTCAGGCAACTTAACGCTCCATTCCTTTACCGGTTTTAAAGCCACAAACTTTTCAATTCCACGCTCACCGTAAAGCTCCTGTCTCAATTGGGCATCATTATCATAATCAGGGGTTAATAACCTGAACCAGATAGTGTTGGTATTACGGAAATTGATGAGGACAGGGAATGCCTTGCCTGGAACGACTACCTGATCGATGTTGAAACTGAGTGATGGCTCTTCAATTGACTGAAGCAGAACCCGGCAGTTTTTGGCTCCGTCCGAATCCGGATATTTCTCAATGGCTTTCAGGCACCATTGCCGGGCAGTGATGTAATTGTTATTGGGTTTAGGTTTTTCAGAATACGAATTTTTAACACTTATCGTAATATTGCCCGCGTACCAGAACAAAGCTATTTTTTCCATCACATCGGCAGAAACCGGGTGACCGGCATGTTTTTCTTCGAGTTTCGTGAGCACTTTCAGGTAGAGGCTATCCTTATCCTGAAGGTTGATATTGTTCCTTACGAATTCCAGACGTTTCAGGGTGGCATCAACCAGGGAAACCGGATCTTTATCGCTGAGGTGGAATTTTTCCACAGCCTGCAACAGGCTGATGGCGTGGTAATGAAAGGAAAGCTTGTCGGTGGTGGCGATTTCAAATCCGGTAAACTGTTCAGAAGCTGATAGGTAGGTGGCATCCTTCATTGTAAAAGGATTAATCGGCTTTGTTATTGAAGCTTCTTCGCTGCTGAAAAAATCGATGGCCCGGTGGGCGAGGAAATCAAAAAGCGTGGGCCTGAATTTCTTTGATCCTTCGGCTGTGGTCAGGACGCGATCGTACATTTTCAGGGAAACAGATTGTAATAACTGTGGTTCGTTCAGAGAGGCCAGATAGTGCCCGGAAGCCGTTTCCACGAATTTTTTAGCATCCCAGGTTGCAATATCTCCGGAAGCGTCGTCTGCAATCACCGTATGGTCAAGTACGCGGTAGCGGTTTTGCTGATAGTATTGCCAGTAAAGACCGGCAAGGATAGAATGGAGCACCTGCCTGGCCGGAACGGGCGTGGAGGCTATGTTTTTCTCGGTTTCGCCAATGTATTTTTGCATGTAATCTTCCTCGAACTCACTCCTGAGTTTGAGCTGATAGATGGTTGCCTTCAGAAACTCAGGCATATTGCCCTCTTTTTGAGCAGTTTTAAAAATCCCATTCACCAGTTCAAGCGCCGACTTTGGCAGGCCCTGCGCCGCGAGTGAATCAACCTGTTTCCAGAGGCCTTTGTTATCGGTGTTGATTTCCATGGTTGCTTTTGATTTACCAAAAAGGGGAAGTGGTTTTTGAATCAGGCTGTAGGAAGCCGCAATGGCAAAAATGCCAAGCAGTCCGAAAACCAGCAGAAGTCTGTTTTTCATATTTGTTGAAGTTAGATTCCGGATTTTGTGAATGAACGATGGTTCAGGATTGACCTGACTCAATAATACAGATGCAAGTTAACGGATATTTCCATAAGCCGGTACTTATTTTTTTGATGCGGCGCTATTTCCATTACCGGGCGGCACTTTTGAAGTTACCGGATTTTTCAATCCCTCATAATTGATCAGTTCCATCCTGACCGAGCCGACAATGACAGCAGTTTTAACCATAACAGGTAAGCGGTTCATATCATCGGTAACCCATAATTCCATGGGGTAAGGTTCGCTGAAAACTTCGCCTTTGATAACCATAGGCTTAAATTTCAAACAGTTAAACGTACCCATATCTGTTTTTAGCTTTTCGCGTCCCAGAAATACGATTTTAGAGACATACAGCGAATCATCTAAGAAAAAGGATAGTGGAAAGGATTCATTGGGTTTAACCCCGGACATATCGAGTGTGCGTGCATAGTAAAACACCGA